>CAZDYS010000019.1:16766-19593 GCA_964509445.1 uncultured Planctomycetaceae bacterium | reverse complement strand
GCCCGGGCGCCGGAACTTTCTCGGGATCGGCGCCAAGAAGCCCCGTCCTGGCCCGTTCCCGGGGCAGACCGCCCGTGCCGATGCCTCGACCCACCTCCGACCGCGACTGGATCCGCCCGCTGCTCCTCGAGCACGAGCGCGCCCTGGTCGCCTACGCGCGGAGCATCACGGGCGACCTCGAGCGCGCGCGGGACGCGGTCCAGGAGGCCTTCCTGGAGCTCTGCGGGGCCCGGCGCGAGGACGTGGAGCCCCGCGTCCGCGCCTGGCTGTTCCGGGTCACCCGCAACCGCGCGCTCGACACCTTGCGGAAGGAGCGCCCCATGCGATCGATGGAATCGAACCGGCCGCCGCGGCAGGACGAACCCGGCACGCGGAGCGCGAGCGCCCGCCCGTCCGGGAGCGAGCTCGTGGCCGCGGACGCGGACCCGGCCCGGCTCGCCGAGACGAGCGACACGCTGCGGCAGGTCGAGACGCTGCTCGGCGACCTGCCCCCGAGCCAGCGCGAGGTCCTCCTCTTGAAGTTCCGCCACGGGCTCAGCTACCGGGAGATCGCGCAGGCGACGGAACACTCGATCGGCCACGTGGGGTGGCTGATCCACCACGGACTGAAGACCCTGCGCCGCCGGCTCGAGCCCACGCTCGGCACCGGCGGCGCGTTCGTCGGGGAGGGCGCGCAATGAACGGCTCCACTGGAACGCACGAGAACCCCGGCGGGGACCTGCGCGAGGATCCGCGCCTCACGGCCTTCGCCCTGGGCGAGCTGCCGGAAGCCGAGGCGCGGGAGATCGAGGAGGCGCTCGCCGCCTCGGAGAGCCTGCAGGCGGAGGTCGAGGCGATCCGCCAGACCGCGCAGGCGCTGACGGACGGCTGGAGCGTGACGACGAACGAGGAGCCCGACGGACTCGACGCCTCCCGGCGCGACGCCATCCTCGCGGCTCCGGCACGCTGGAAGACGCGTCGCGTCGTCGTCGCCCTTGCCGCTGCAGCGGTGCTGCTGGTCGCCATCGGCTCCCTCTGGAAGTCCTCGCCTCAGTTCCGGGCGGGTCTCGAGGTCGGATCTGCGGCCGACTCCGCCCCCGCTCGTCGCTCTTCCCCCGGAGGAGCTCCTCGGGCGACGGGGCGGTCCCAGAGCCTCTCGCACCTGGGCTACGGCGGGAAGTCCGGTTCGGCGGACGGGTCGCTGCGTGGGCTCGGCTATCAGGGCGAAGTGGCCCTGGAGGCGCTCGGTTATGGCGGCGGGGGAATGGTGGAACTGGGCTACGCGGCCGGCGACCCCGACCTCTCCGCAATGGGCTACCTCGGCTACGGAGACCAGGAATCCTCGAACGAGACCTACGCGCCGATCCAGGAGAACCCGTTCCGCCTCGTGCGGGACGAGCCCCTGTCGACCTTCTCGATCGACGTCGACACCGCGTCCTACGCGAACGTGCGGCGCCACCTGACGGACGGACGGCTGCCGCCGCCGGACGCCGTGCGCATCGAGGAGCTCGTGAACTACTTCCCCTACGACGACCCGGCGCCGCGCGGAGACGTGCCGTTCGCGACGCGGCTCGAGGTCGCCGACTGCCCCTGGCGGCCGGAGCACAAGCTCGTGCGCATCGGCCTGAAGGGGCGCCCGATCGAGGGCTTCCCGGGCGTCGCGAAGAACCTCGTGTTCTTGCTCGACGTGTCCGGTTCGATGAACGGGCGCGACAAGCTGCCGCTCCTGAAGCGCTCGCTGCGCCTGTTGGTCGCCGAGCTCACCGCCCGCGACCGCGTGTCGATCGTCGTCTACGCGGGTGCCTCGGGCGTCGTGCTGCCCCCCACCGAGGGCGTCGACAAGGAGCGCATCCTGGAGGCGATCGAGCGGCTCGACGCGGGCGGCTCGACGAACGGGGGCGCGGGCATCGAGCTCGCCTACCGGCTCGCCGAGGAGACCTTCCTGCGGGGCGGCATCAACCGCGTGCTGCTCGCGACGGACGGCGACTTCAACGTCGGCGTGTCCTCGGACGAGGCGCTCGTGGAGCTGAGCGAGCGGAAGCGCGAGAGCGGCGTGGTCCTGTCCGTGCTCGGCTTCGGCACGGGCAACCTCAAGGACGCGAAGATGGAGCAGCTCGCGGACCACGGCAACGGCAACTACAGCTACATCGACTCGCTCGCGGAGGCGCGCAAGGTGCTCGTGAACGAGATGGGCGGCACGCTCGAGGCGATCGCGAAGGACGTGAAGCTGCAGGTCGAGTTCAACCCGGGCGAGGTCGCGGCCTTCCGCCTGATCGGCTACGAGAACCGCATCCTCGACCACCAGGACTTCGACGACGACACGAAGGACGCCGGGGAGATCGGCGCCGGGCACACGGTGACCGCGCTCTACGAGCTGGTCCCCGCCGGCGCGTCGAGCCTGGAGGGCATCGAGCTGAAGTACCAGGACGCTTCGGCGCACACGCCCGAGGCCCTCCCGAAGGGGGAGGCCCACGCCGGCGAGCTGTTGACCGTCAAGCTGCGCTACAAGGACCCCGAGGGGTCGACCAGCCGGCTCCTCGAGGTCCCGCTCGAGGACGCGGACCGCTCCTTCGCGAGCGCCTCGCGCGACCTGCGCTTCGCCGCCTCGGTGGCGGCCTTCGGGATGCTCCTGCGCGGCTCGGCGCACGCCGGCAGCGCGAGCTGGGACGCGGTCCTGCGCTGGTCTGCCGAGGCGATCGGCTCCGATCCGTTCGGCTACCGCACGGAGTTCCTGCGACTCGTCGAGCGCGCGGAGGAGCTCTCGCGCTGACCGTCGCGCCGCACGCCGTCGCGAGACGACGTGCGGCGCCGGAGGAACGCGGTCCGAAGCCCACCGCATCCAGCTCGA
>CAZDYS010000019.1:3084-16743 GCA_964509445.1 uncultured Planctomycetaceae bacterium | reverse complement strand
CCTAGCGCTGCGCCAGCGCCTCGAGCGCGTCGCCCGCCACCGTGAAGCGCTGCTTCTCCGCGTCCCCTCCGCCGAGCCGGCGGTAGAAGCGCACGGCCCCCTCGTTCCAGACCGGCGTCTGCCACTGCAGGTTGACGGCTCCGCGCTCCCGCGCCGTTCGCGCGACCTCCCCCATCAGGCGTCGCCCCAGACCGCGACCGCGGTAGGCCGGCCGCAGGTAGAGGCAGTCCATGTGCAGGAAGCGGGCAGCGTCCCAGGTCGAGCGTTCGAGGAACGCCGTGGCGAAGCCGGCCAGCTCCCCCGTGCCCTCGACGACCCACGCGAACGCGTCCTCGGCCGCGAGCAGCGCGCCGAGCGCCCGCGCGTGGTCCGCCCGTTCGACGAACGCCGCGCGCTCGTAGGCCGCGTGCTCGCGGCACAGGTCCACGAGCTCGTCGAGGTCGCGCTCCCCGATCGGGCGAGGGGCCGGGCGCAGGACCTCGCTCACGCGCTCTCCTGTTCCAGGACGAGGGAGAAGCCCTCGTCCACCCAGCCCAGAGTCCCACCGATCATCTCCTTGACCGGAAAGCCGAGCTGGGCGATCCGCAGCGCCGCGCGCGTCGAGCCGTTGCAGTGCGGACCCGCGCAGTAGGTCACGAAGAGCGTGCCCTCGGCGAACTCCGCGAGCCGCTCCGCCGTGATCCGGGTACGCGGCAGGCTGATCGCGCCGGGCAGGTGGCCGGACGCGAACGCCTCCGGGGAGCGGACGTCGAGGAGAGCGAAGCCGGGCTCCTCCAGCTCCTGGGCCGCGTGGACGTCCCAGCAGTCGGTCTCGAAGCCGAGCTTGCGTCGGAAGTGGGCCTCGGCCTGGTCCGAGGGCGCGGCGGCGAGTTCGGTGACGAAGTTCTTCGGGCGGGTCTGCATGCGGGGCTCCGATCGTGGGTGGAGGAAGCGGGCTCGGCCTCCGCGGCGCGAGCCGAAGACCCATCCTCGCCGAAGAGCCGCGCCGTCGCGCCTGGCAGACATGACAATTCGCGCTACGATCCTGCCATGCCCCGCGATCCGCGCACCGTCGCCCTCCTGGCCTACGACGGCCTGTGCACCTTCGAGTTCTCGATCATGGTGGAGCTGTTCGGGCTCCCCCGTCCGGAGTTCGACGAGTGGTACCGCCTGTGCGTGTGCGGGCTGGAGCCCGGACCCCTGCGCGCCCTCGGCGGCGTCACCATCGACGCGCCCTACTCGCTGCGGATGTTCGACCGCGCCGGGACGATCGTGATCCCGGGCTGGTGCGACATCGCCGGCGAGGTGCCGCCGCGGCTCACGCGGAAGCTGCGCCGCGCGCACGAGGAGGGCGCACGCATCCTGTCCGTGTGCTCGGGCGCGTTCGTGCTCGCCGCCGCCGGCCTCCTCGACGGGAGGCGCGCCACGACCCACTGGAAGTACGCGCAGGCGCTCGCCGAGCGCTACCCTGCGATCGACGTCGACCCGGACGTCCTGTACGTCGACGAGGGCGACGTGCTGACCTCCGCCGGGAGCGCCGCGGGCATCGACCTCGGCCTCCACCTGATCCGCCGCGACTTCGGAGCCGCCACGGCGAACGCCGTCGCGCGCCGCCTGGTGGTCCCGCCCCAGCGCGACGGAGGGCAGAAGCAGTTCATCGCCGCGCCGGTCGGCAAGGACCCGGAGGAGGCCGCCTTCGCGCGCACGCTCGACCGCCTGCGTCGCGACCTCGGCAAGGAGCACACGGTCGAGAGCATGGCCGCCGGCGCCGGGATGTCGCCGCGCACCTTCGCGAGGCGGTTCAAGGAGGCCACCGGGACCACGCCCCACCGCTGGCTGCAGCACGAGCGCGTCCGGCTCGTGCAGTCGCTGCTCGAGACGACGCGCCTCCCGCTCGAACGCATCGCCGAACGCGCGGGGTTCTCGGATCCGCAGGTCCTGCGGCTCCACTTCAAGCGGGTCGTCGGCATGGCGCCGACCGCGTACCAGCGCTCCTTCCGCTGACGCAGCGGGCTTCCCCGGAGCCCCCGCTCTATCCCGCGGCCGCGTCGAAGGCTGCCCGCAGGCGCGCCACGCGGGCGGGGTCGACCGGCGCGAGCACCTGACCGCCCTCCTTGAGAGCGGTGCCGACGATCGCACCGTCGACGCGAGGCAGCAGCGCGGCGGCGTTGTCCGCCGTCAGCCCGGAGCCGATCCACAGCGGCGCCTCCGGAAGGCGCTCGCGGACGCGCACGAGGTGCTCCAGGTCCACCGCACCGCCGGTGCGCAGCCCGGACAGGATGAGCGCGTCGGCTCCCCCGCGCCCGAACGCCTCGTCCGCCGCCTCCTCCAGCGACTCGGAGCCGAGCGGCGTGGCGTGCTTCACGTGCACGTCCGCCAGGAGGACCGCCTCCGGCGCGAGCCGGCTGCGCTCGCGCAGCGTCTCCGCCGCACGCCCCTCGACGACGCCCTGGTCCGTGACCATCGCGCCCGTGTGCACGTTCACGCGCAGGAACGAGGCCGGCGTGCTCGCGCACAGCCCCAGCGCCGCACGCGCGTCGTTGCGCAGCACGTTGACGCCCAGCGGACGCTCCCCGCACAGCGGCGCGACCTCCGTGAGCGCGCGCGCGAGCCCCGCGATCGTCTCGGCCGGCACGTGCTCCGCGTGGAACGGCGCGTCCCCGAAGTTCTCCACGATCAGGCAGTCGACCCCGCCCTCGACGAGTGCCCGCGCGTCGGCGCAGGCGCGCTCCAGGACCGCGTCGAGGGAGCCCGCGAAGCGTGGCGCACCGGGCAGAGGCCCGAGGTGCACGACGCCACAGAACGAACGCTGCTCGCGTCGGAGGAGCGTGCGGAGCGTCATGGCGCGAACGGGGCGGAGGAAGGTCGAGCGCGAGCGTCGAGCTCACGACGACGGGAGCGGGAACAGCCGTGGGAGCACCGCGGTCTCAGGCGCGAACGTTCCCCGCGGCGAACGCGAGGGAGACTAGGGAGGCCTCGAACGAGCGTCAACGACGCGGGAGCGGGCGGAGCGCCTCGGAGGTCGCGGGGTCCGCCCGGCAGGTCGATATCGCTCCGCTCGTAGGCAGGCAAGGCGGAGGACCGACGCAGCTCCCCCCGAGGGCGCTTCGTGGTGCGACTCCCGGGCGGCGGCGGGCTGCCCCGGCCTGCAGCTGGACGCCCGGAGAGCGAGGTCCGGTTCCGGGAGGTTGGCGTTGGGAGGGACCCTCGGTGCTCGTACGTTCCGGCCCCATGACGACGAGTCTCCTCGCTCTGCAGACGGCCCCCACGCCGGGGCCCGTGCACTACCTGCCGCTGGTCACGACCGTGATCTCCGTCGGGTTCCTCGTGGCGCTCGCCCGGCGCGCGCGGTCGCGCGGCTGGGCGCCGCACCTCGTCTGGTGGGGCATCGGGGTCTTCTTCTTCGGGTTCGGGACCGCGCTCGAGTCGACGATCACGCTGGCCGGCAACAGCGGCACGCTGACGCGGCTCTGGTATTGGGCGGGCGCGATCCTGGGTGGCTATCCGCTGGCGACCGGGAGCGTGTACCTGCTCTCGAACCGACGTCGGGCGCACGTGCTCACGGCCGTGTCGATGCTCGTCGTCCTGACGGCCACCGTCGCCGTGTTCCTGACCCCGCTGCGGCTCGCCGAGTTGGAGCCCCACCGCCCCTCCGGCGCGGTGATCGAGTGGCAGTGGATCCGGCTCATGACCCCGCTGATCAACGGCTACGCGGCCCTGTTCCTCGTGGGAGGGGCGCTGCTCTCCGCGATCCGCTTCGCGCGCTCGCGACAGAACGGCCTGCGAGCGATCGGAACGCTCTTGATCGCGGTCGGAGGCATCCTGCCGGGCGTGGGAGGCGGGATGGCCAAGGCGGGCGTCGTCGAGGCCCTCTACGTCGGAGAGCTGGTCGGCCTGGTCCTGATCTGGGCGGGCTACGAGGCCTGCGTCCGCGCGCCCGCGCCGCG
The DNA here is from genome assembly GCA_964509445.1 of uncultured Planctomycetaceae bacterium. Lineage (GTDB taxonomy): Bacteria > Planctomycetota > UBA1135 > UBA1135 > CAZDYS01. The sequence continues at coordinate 12,817 of CAZDYS010000019.1, read as the reverse complement.
GCTGGAGCCGCAGGCGACCTGAGCCTGCGCGGCGAGCCCGCCGCGCCTCACCCCGGCACGGTGACGCGCGCGGAGGACGATCGACGGAGACCGGCTCGCCTCGGTGTCCGGAGGCTCTGCGAGAGCGTCCGCGCCAGCGCGGACAGCTCCTCTAGGAAGGCCAAGGTCCGCGCGCATCCCGGTGCCCAGGAACGGCCTGAGCCGGCGCGCATCGGCCGTTCTCGCGGCTCTGCCTGGCGACGGGGCAAGCCTGGCCGCGGTAGCGCTCCCTGCGATCCTCAGCCCGTCGAGGACGTCGTCCCACGAGAGGACGCGGCAGGGGATTGGAAGATGGAGCCAGAGACGAGATTCGAACTCGTGACCACTGCTTTACGAAGACTCAAGTAGCTCGCTCCGGAACGACGCAACACCCTGCTTCTAGGGCACTTCGGAAGATAGTGAGGAACTAGAGGTGCGTCAACAGATTCGCGCCTGGACACACTCAGGCGCATGGGCTCGTGTCAAAAGGGTGGACCCTCCACCCTTATGGGTTCAGCTCGCCGCTTCCCCCAGGCCGTGCTCTTCAAGCACCGCCATGGACGAGGAGGGAAGCTGCTTGCGTTTCCTGCCTGTGGATCGACGTTTCCGATCAGGCAGCATCGCCTCCTCCGTGCCCTGGAGGACGGCGAAGAACTCCATGAGCCACTCACGCGTCGTGCAGCGATTCCTGCCGACGTTAACGACCCTGAGCTTGTGGCCGCGGTAGCCGCGGCTGACCCAACGGTGGAGGGTCGAGGGATGAGGGTTGGTCGGCAGGAGCCTCGCCGCCTCTTGGAGCGGGATGAGGTCGCGTAGCTCTCGGGTCACGATCCCCTCCCGTCGCCCAAAGCCTCAGCGAGGCCAACAGCGAACTCCTCCAGAGCGCCTTCGGTGCGATTCGGAGATGGCGCACGAACAGGAGTAGAAGACCTAGAGCGAGCAAGACCCGATTCGAGACTGGGTCGGGTCCCGACTGGAGTAGTCTCGGCTCCCGACCGGGCCCTGAGCCTTTGAATGTCCTGGCGGTCCTTCTCGGCAACCTCGGTACCAGCCGACGCAGGGCAAGGTAGGATCAGCCCTGGAGCGGCCCACGATTCGCCGTGCTGGTCCTCAGCCGCCGCGGGAGAGCGAATATGGTCGAAACAGCAGAGCATCGGGCGGAGGAACGGAGCCTCCGCACCAAGGCTCACTAAGCTAACCTTCGTCGAACGGACACCGGAGCACTTGTTGCCCTGGCAGTCCTGGGAGAGACAGTCGGTTCTCGGCATTTAACTCCCCTAGTAGCCCCTGGGGCCGGATGACTCCGGCCCTCCCGAAGCCCGAACGAAGAGATCCCGGAATCGTCCCGATCATTCTGGGGTTTCTTATGGAGGCCTCGTAGAGACACAGAGCAGGGCCCTACGCGCGCACCTGACATCGGCCCTTGGAGGTGGAGGATTCGACGCTCCTCCAGGGGAGGGTCCAGCAAGCAGGCCTGTCCTTTCAGGACGCCAGACAGCAGCTCTCTATCAAGCCGCGTAGAGGCCACTCATCGGTACGCCCCGTGCCCCCGTCCCTAGATAGTCGTTTACTTGGGCCTAGGTGGTTTGTAGGTGGGAGCCTAATCCGCGGTGTTTCCACCCCCTGACCGCTTCAGCCTCGTCTTGTGACGCGCTGGCCCAACCTCAAGGGGACACGCTCGAAGGGGGCGCGCATACGAAGCGCGGCTGGCGAATCGAGCCTGTCAGCACGCCCCCCCCCTGATGTCGACGAACCGGTCCAGCGAAAGACCCCCCTGACGTAAACGCGCGACCGCGGATCCTCACCAAGACGTCGTCCTGGACGGAGGCCGGCGGCCGGTCCAGCCAGTCGCTAAATGTGAGCGATCCTGCCACCTGGCCAATGAGACTCGCCCTAGCCCCTCCAGAATCACATCGATGTCGACCCCCAGATCTCACCAGGCTTCTCAGCATAAGGCGCGAGCATCGATGCTCATTCTGCCGATCCTTCGGGGACGCTTGCCTCCGCTGAAGGAAGGCTCTTCAACGGCCGCTCGAACTCGGAATGGCTGTTGCTCAGAGGCTGAGTGCGCGCTCCAAGCCACCGGTGCCTCCACAGAAGCTGGCCCCGCTCAGCCTGTAGGCCATCGATCCTCTGTGAGATCTGAGCGGCGGCTTGAGCAATTGGGTTTGGGCCGGAGTCAATCAGCTCGTCGTAGTACGTGGAGTCGTACTTCTGAAGGTCCTCGTACATGGCGAGCACGCCCCGGTGGCGATCGAGCTCTTCGCCAATCTGAAGCAGGCGCACAGCAGGGTGACCCGAAACCGAAGCAACCATCCCCTCGACTGTCAGTCGAAGGGAACTGAGCTCTTGACGCGCTCTTCGGTTGGCTTCGGTGAGTTCCTCAGCGCGCCGCTCCTCATAGAAGATCTCCTCTCTCAGGCTCGCCAGATCCTGTTCGGTCGTCGCTGATTCCGCACGCAGCGATTCGAGTTCCTTCCTGGCTTCAGCTGTCCTGGACTCTAACTCGATGCGCTCTATCTGAGCCTCCCTTGTGCGAGCCTCAGCCAGCAAGTGCGACTCGCGACTAGCCCGAAGCTCTCCCAAGACAGAACTCCCCGCCGCAAGCAAGGCCGTGATCACGCCAACAAAGGCTAAGTAGCCACCGACACCGACGGTGTGCCTGGCCTGCGTGATCTCCGCGATCAGCTTGCGCTTCTCCAGGTCCTCGACCGTCATGGACTCGTAGTCCGGACGCTCGTGCTTAGACCACGGTAGCTTCATCAATCAGAGCCTCTGCCTGCGCGACGCGGTGAGAAGGCCCCGGCCCTTGGCGTTCCAGAGCTCGGGAGTAGGAGTTCATCGCAGCTCCTCGTGAGTGGAGCTAAGCCGCGCGCACATTATATGTAGCAGTGTAACGTATCGTTCCCTCACTGCCGCAAAACCACACGGGCGAAGCTCCAATGGTCTAGATTTGGCACCACGATCTCGCCCTGAGGCGGCCTTGCAACAGCCCACAACGGTTCATACGGAAGAGAATGGTCGATCTCTCGATAGCCCTTTTCGGCATGACATTCCATTCTATCCGCATACATAAGAACTATTTCCCCAGGCAACTTGACGCACGACAAGGGGAGCTCGCTCAACTCTCGCGTCCACACCAGACTATCGGCATTCTCGTAGACCCTCAACTGACCCGACCCTTCAGTTCCGGGATGCATCTTAATGAGCGCAATGGCCCCGTCAACGCCAAGGACGCCGTGAATCGCCCCCCAGCTACCGACCACTGTCCTCCTGGGGGAATTCCGGTTGAGCACATCTCGAAGGTATGCCCCATCAGGACCAACACACAGCAGACTCTCGCCGTCGCCAGCGAGGCTGACCATATAAAGCCCGGCCTCACCAGATGTGGCATCGGCCTCGCAGGTCGTCTCCTTGCCTGACGTAGGCTCTACCCTGATTGTGGCCCCATTAGTCGAAGCCATAATTAGAGACCTATCTTCGCGAACAACAACTTGCCCTACATCCTCGCCCCAGGGCACTTGGACCCTAAAGGACCATCGCCTAGTCTCGACTCCAGAATCGTCGAATTCTAAGCAAACCCAGTATTCGCGCAGCCGGAGAACCATATAGTATTTTCCGCCTTCACCGACCCCCCACGCAGACAGTTCGCCTTGAACTGCTGATCCTGGGCAAGCAACGCGAACTAATCCACCAGCGGCATCAATTCCCCAAAGCCCATCATCATTGGCTATCCAAGTTGCCTCATCTGTTGCCGCCACTGAACCACGGACAGCTGATTGAAGCCTCCGCATACCAAGACCGAGTAGCGGCGTAACGATACCCGTTTCGTCCGCGACGTAGACCCCAAAGCCAGTGCGCAAAGACACAACTCCGGCAGTGTACTTTTCTCCGGGACCTGAGCATGCCGACACCAGCTTCCCATAGACAGAAAGAGGCACAGAGCGAATCGGGACGCCGTCACTAAGCGCCGCTTCGCAGACCATGGGAGGAGAGGAGCTAAACCACGTAAATGCATCCCCGGAATCGTATTCCAGATCGACGACTCCGACTGCATCGACAGACCATTGCTCTTCCCCGTTAGCCCCCAGAAGCACAACTTGCTTATTCCCTCGCGCAACAAGCATGCCATTTCCCGCGACAGCTTCGATCCTTTGGTCGTCAAGTTTAGTGCTCGCCTTTCTTCTCTGCACAGCCCGCTCGCTCCAACTTGCCGTATACACCTCTGTTCGGGGTTGCCCCTCTTCCGCGCGCCACAGAAGCAAGACGTTATCGTCATCTACTACAGAGAGATCACACCACCTGCCGGCTCCAATCTTTGGGAGCACGATCGATTCCAAAGAATCGGCCCGCCAATCATATCGACGCACCCATGACTCCAAGGATTGGTCCCTCGGCAAGTATACCGCTTCGACTTCGCTTGCCATTTCGAAACGACCAACATTAGCCACCTCAGGCCACTCCATCTGGGGCGGATCCAGTTTGACCACGGCTGCTTCTCCTTGTTGTCCATAGCCCATCAGAGGCGCAGAAGCTGCTGGGACGGCGGCGACTAGCATCCAAACATCGATCATCCTGAAACCTCGTACAAGCCCATATCACCCATCATGTCCAGCACAACTGCGGGATCGAGATATCCGGGTCGCGCTTTTTGGCAAGCCGCTACCGAACCACCAGCAGCCAGGCAGTCGTTGTACTTCCATTCCGAGACGTTCTTCGTTACGGCATCGCTTTTCTTCCTCTCGCACGCCACCGGGTCTCTTAATTCATCGCAATCAATTGCTTTGAAGCAGTCCGCTGATTCCTTGTAAGCGCTTGCCTCATTTTCGGCGAGGTCAGTTCCGGACTGGCCACTGGAAGGCACCCCCTGAACGCCTGTCGTCCCCTTGCAGAGATTCCCCCACTTCTTCTTGTGAACCTCTTCGTGCGCTAGAATGCATTTTTCTCTCCAGTACTCCCATTCCTTGGGGTCTTTGGCCTTTGGGTCGCCTTGGGTTGCGAATGAGCACACCACGGCCTGCCCATCGCAGCACACTGTTCTACCAGCCAGCTTTGCTCCATTTGATCCGACGTCCAAGCCCCTCTGCTTGGCCCGCTCACAGCAGGTCAGCGGCTTTTGCTGCTCACCGACACTGATCATGGTTCTAGTGCCGTACGGATCCGTCCCTAGCACCCCATTGGACCTGCTAAACTGGTAAAGATTCCAACCATCGCCATAGCCGATTGGGTCGCGGTTTAGCCATCGGCCAATGATAGGCGCATGGATTCTATTCCTTGACAAGCGTAGCTGCGTGCCCTCGCTGTAGATGCTCCCGGAAAACGAGCAGCGATTTCCTTCCGTGCCGACCGAGCCCCATCCGTGCTCTTTCGCCTGCAACCACGCCTGCGCAGTACTCTTATCCGTCGAGTCCACATCCCCGTCGAGATCAACGTCCCCCAAAACGTCGTAGGCGCTCGCGTTGATCCACGTCTGGATCTGGTCGATGTCGGTCTGATCGCAGTCGCCATCTGAATCCGTGTCCGACCCAGGCACCCCGTCCGGCACGCCGTAGCTAGTGTACCTCACGTGTTCGACCTGCGTCCCATCGTGCGCGATCAGCGACACGACGTCGCCTCGCCAGTTCTGGCAGTAGAAGAACCGGTACTCTAGCGTCCCGTCCGCTGCCGTCAGCCAGCTGGCCTCAGTGTTGTCCTTGTCCCTGAGCACGACCCCGTTGATGTACGAGCTTCCACCGTACCCGTTGGCCCCCGCGAGCTGGGGCACGAAGTCCTCTTTGGGATCGCTGTCGTCCGCGCGGAAGGTCCCCATGACCCGCCAGGCCTCATCGAACGCCGTGTGGAACCACGTATCGCTTCCGTCGGCATCCCCATCGTCGTTCGTGTCTTCCAGTCTCGAGATCTGGAACCCGAGCCCGTTGTACGCGTACTCGGCGATGACCGTGTCACTCTGGTTCTTGACCGTGCGTAGCCGCCCGAACGGGTCGTACACGTACTTGTAGCTCTCGCCGTCGTCGATGAGGTTGCCAACCTCGTCGTAGCTGAGCGTGTAGTCGACCGTCCCGTCGTCGTCCGTGTCCCTGGCCGTCAGCTCGTTGACGGCGTTGTGTGTCCGGTCGTCCTGGTACTCGTCGGTATCCGACCAGTCACCGTCGCCGTTCAGGTCGAACTTCCCGAGGTCCCAGTTTCCGGTATGCGAGAGCGTCCATTCCTGCTGACGCGTCTCACTCGTGATCGACGATCCGCCCCAAGTCCCCTCCTGAGCGTCGGTCAGCCGATCGAGCTCGTCCATGGTGTAGCTCACGTCGAAGCCTGCATGGACGTTGTCCTCGGTGCGCGTGATGTTCGAATTCCGGTCCCAGGCGATGTCGTAGTCGTAGAAAGCCACGTCCGTCGCAAGATCCGTCTCCCACATGTCGTCGGTGACGCGATTGAAACGGTCGAGCCGGTCGTAGTTCGACGCACCGTAGCGGAGGTACAAGAGATCCGGTAGCGGGTACGAGGTCCCGACGACCGTCCTCGACCCGAGGTACTTATACGCCACGAGCCCGACTCCCCCGTCCTTCAGATTCGAGACCCGGCTCGCGCTGTCGTCCTTCGCGTTCGTGTTCGAGTAGTTGATCGAGATCACGTTCCCGCTCGGCAGCGTCATGCTCGAGCGACGGATCGTGTTCCGGCCAGTAGTCGCCTTCTCGTAGGTGTACGAAACCTCGTAATCGTCGATCGACCCGCTCGCGCCGACCTCGCTGTTGCGGTCCTGCTCGAACTTCGTCACGCCGCCCCAGCCGTCGTAGGTGTACTTGACCTGGTCTGTCACGGAGCCGCTGCCGACGGTGGCGTTGTCGTACTGTGTGACCTCCTGCACGCGCCCGAGGCTGTCAAAGGTCGTCGAGATACGGCGGACGTCACCGTCAAAACCAGCAGCGAGTGTGGTTATGCGCCGATGCTTCTCCCGCCCAGCATCGTCGTAGTCTGTCTCGATGACGTTGCCGGCCTGATCTTTGACGTAGGTCTGCGCGCCTTGCGCGTCGTATGCGTAAGTCACCACATCCGATCCGCCGGAGGAGTCGGGGTATTGCACCTTCTGGAGCAGATGCCCCGTCGCGATCTCCGAGTCGCCGGCACCGCCGCCTCCCACGGTCCCGTAGGTGTAGATCGTGTGCTGGTCCGTCTGCCCAGCGGGCAGGTCCGCGGTGATCTTCGTGCGCAAGCCGTCAGTGTACTCGTACACCACCGTCTGGTCGCTGTCCGTCCCGCTGGGCGTGCCGTCCTCGTAGTTGCGGATCACCTTCGTCTGTCTTCCGGCGTCGTCGTACTCCGTCCTTGCGACTAGCGCTCTGGTGTCCGTCGTGTCCTGAAGAGTACCGTCTATCGCGTAAGAGTAGCTCGTCCGCAGCGCCGTGTCCGAGCGTGCAGTTACCGACAGCCCATCGCGGTTGAAGTTCGCGCCCCCGTAGGTGCCGTAGCGAACGACGTCCGTCTGCCGCCCGAACCGGTCGTACCAGAAGGCCGTGATCTGCGCTCGACCTGCGAGGTTCGCGGCTGTGACGAGAAGGTCATCGGAGTCGGCGTTCGTGTCGAGCTCGCCGGTCGTCGCGCCCCCACCGAAGTCGTCGTGCTCGCGCTGAATCTGCACGCTCATCAAGAGCTCATCGGAGTCGGAGTCATAGAGCGACTGCGACTCCTCCAGCACGAAGTCTCCGCTCACGTCATCGACGTCCGCGTAGGCCGAGTCGTTGTCCTCCGCCAACACGAAACGATGCGAAATGCGCCCGAGCCGGTCATAGGTCGTCTTGATGAGCTGTGTCCCGTCCTTCTTGATCGTGTGTCCGTCCTCGTCACGCCAGATCCGGTGCTCGAGCGTGTCGTCGCTCGAGCCGTCCGCGGCATCGATCTCGTGGCGCGTTGTCTTCCACGCGCGTCCGAGGTCGTCGTAGGCGCGTTCCGTCAACGCGAGGCGGTTGGCCGTCTCGGTCGTCGGGTCGTCGGAGGTCGCTGTGATGCTCGCCGTCGAACTGAAGAGGCCGGTCGCGAGCCGGTTCCCCTGGTTGTCGTACTTGTGGAAGGCGTGCGGTGCCTCGGGCCGTTCCTCCAAGAGCATCCGACCACGCACGTCGTAGGTGTAGGTCGTCTCGCGCTTGCCCGTCGTGCCATCGACGACGTAAAGCGTCTGCTTGGTCAAGTGACCGTCGCCTCCGTCCGAGCCGGCGTCGTAGACGCTCGACGCGGTCTTGACCATGTTGTCGGTCCCGGAGCTCTCTCCGTCCGTGAAGTTGGCGTCGTTCGTGCCGACGTGCGTCTCGATCACCTTCCCCCGGGAGTCGAAGACCGTACGGGTGATCGTCCCGTGCGCTTTCTTCGTCCTCCAGCGCCTTCCCATGTCGTCGTAGGCATAGAGCGTCGGGTCGTAGTTCGTCCCATCGGTTCCGGCACCGCTCGTCGGTACGTCGAAGTAGAGCCTCGTCTCTTCGAGGAGCCCCCCCGACTCCGTGTAGTGGCTCGTCACGAGGCGTACGACATCTCCCAGGTCCATCGCGGTAATCGGATCCGCGTCCGCCTCATCGAGGTGCCCGGTCAAGGCCATCGTAGACTCGTTGCCCGTCAGGGCGACCGTCGCCTGGACGACGGCATTGCCCGCGTGATCCGCAACCGAGTACTGGACCGGCCCGTAGAACTTGGGGGTCGACTCGAAGTCGGCGTAGCGCAGCGTCACCAGGCGATGATCTGCGAGCCGGGAGTAGTAGCTCTTGAAGACCCGGCCGTCGGGTTCCGTCGTGGTGTCGCGACGCCCCTGAGCGTCGAACGTGTGCGTCGTCTCCCTGTGGAACGCTCCCGCCGTGCTCGAGAGCCCTCCGGGCACGGACACGTCGAAGTCTCCCGTCTGCGAGGTATCCGCGTCCTCGATCCGCTTCGTGAGCTGGCCGTTCACGTACTCGGTGTAGGTGACGATCCCGTCTCTTCCCTTCGTGAAGGACACCGTCCCGTCCCCGCGGAAGTAGCGGACGATCGAGTTCGTCGTCCCCGAGCCGTTCTGCGTCGTCGGGACCGTGGTCGGGCGATCCAGGCTGTCCACCGCCAGGTCGGTCCCCACGGCGGGCGAGAGGTCGGTCTCGATCCCCGAGGCGCTCGTCGTCGTCTCGTCCTGGTAGTCGTACTCCTTGTCGACCCACATCCGGACGGCATAGCCCTCCTCGGTCTCCAGATCCGTCTGGTCCCAGACCCACTCCTTGATCAGGTACGCGGTTCCAGTGTTTCCCTCCTTCCACTTCTTCGCGGTCAGGTAGTCGCGGTCCGCCCCACTGGCCTTGCGCGTGTATTCGTACACCAGCCCGGTGCTCGCGTGGTACGTCGTCGCACCGTTGGAGTGCGTGTAGCTCGCGATGTTCGACGGCAAGTGCGTCGCCGTGACGACGCCGCGAGCATTGCGCTCGACGTCCCAGACCCAAGTGTTCGTCGGCGAGAAGGCCGGGTCTCCCTCCGTCAGCACTCGTGTCAGCGGCTGACCGAGCTCGTCGTAGTGCTGCGTGAGGTAGGTGTTGTCCGGACGCTCGACGACCGTCCGCGCCTTCCAGTCCGTGTCGTAGCCGGAGGTGCCCGAGAAGCTCCCGTTCGTCTCGTAGCGGAACTCGTGGGTCCCGTTCACTCCACCGCTGCAGCCGCACTGCCCGTTGAACCAGGCCTTGTCGACCCGGTGGCTGCTGTCGTACTCGAAGTAGGC
>CAZDYS010000019.1:0-2984 GCA_964509445.1 uncultured Planctomycetaceae bacterium | reverse complement strand
CCGGACTCCCCGTGGGCGTCGGCGGCGATGTAGTACTCGTACTCGACCTTCCCGACGCTGACCCAGCCGCCGTCGTCGACCTGTGCGTCGACTTCGCTGAGGCGGTTCGTGCCTTCGACGCTGGTGTAGCTGTAGTCGTACTTGCGGCCCGACGTGTCGTAGGCGACCTTGATCCTTCCGTCGGAGTGGTAGCCGTCGTCATCGGCGCTCGCAGCCGTCCCGTTGCTGCCGACGTAGGCGACGTTCCCGGCCGGGTCCTCGATCTTCCACAGCTGTCCACGCGCGCCCGTCTGCGTGTCGCTGTCGAACCCGACGACGGTCATCGTGTTGCCGTTCTGTCCCTGTAGCACAGAGAGGTCCGGGCCGCTGCCGTCCTCCTGGAAATCGAAGAACCCGCCAGCACCGTTCGTCCCCTTGAACTGGTTGCTGGTCCCACCCGCCTTGAACGCACGGCAGTACTCCGCGAAGCCAGCGGCTCCGTAGTACAGGTAGAGCACGTCGTTGGCGTCGTTCGTCGCGTGCTCGTGGAGCTGCAGCTCGGGCGTCGAGGACTGGAACCAGTTCCGACGCCCGTGCTCGTGGAGCTGCAGCTCGGGCGTCGAGGACTGGAACCAGTTCCGACCCTGGTAGCCGTCCGAGTCGTGGTGACTCCCGCCCCCCTGGAGTGCGTTGTAGCTCCGTCCGACGACCCAGGAGAAGCCGTCCGCAGGCAGCGCGATGTCGATGTCCTGCAGGTCGTATCCGCCCGTGAAGAGATCGACCCCGTTGACCTGCTGGTCGGACCAGACGCTCTCGTAGGGGTTGGCCTCGATGCGCATCGGCTGCACCGGCCGGCTCGCGAAACTCCCCTCGAGCGCCGTCCCGCGCTGCGTGGCCTGCGGAATCAGGTCTTGGCTCGGCGTCGCCGTGGCCGGCAGATAGGTGGTCAGCGAGCCGTTGAAGGTCTGGAGGACCGGGGTCGTGATCTTCCTTCTCGCGACTTCCGGCTCGTGGAGCGACAGGAAGAGCAAGGACACGAACAGGCCGACGAACGCGAAGACACGCGTGTTTGCGAGTGACTGCATGACGATTCCTCGGGACGAGGGTTCGGGCGATGAGATGCTCCACGCCCGCACACGAGACGACACCTCCGGGGAGAGGTCTGGTCTGTCGGGAAGCGAGCGGACGTGGAGGCAAAGAGCGAGACGTGTGAGCCTCCACCGTAGGCGACCCCTGGAGTTCGTCAACACGCCTAGAGCAGCAAAGCCGTGCTCGACGGCACGTGCATTCCGCTAAGTCCGTTGCGACAGATCACCTACGTCGATGACAAGTGCGTTCCCGGGATTGGAACGCCCACGAGCTCAGGGAACGCCTACAGTGAGGACTCACACGTCTCGCTCTTTCGTCCCTTGTCACGATCACGGAGGATCCCATGGTCGCGCTGAATTCGCGCCGCGCATGGTCGGCGCTCGCAGTCACGCTCGTGTTGGTTGGTGGACTCTCGGCCGCCATGTCGCTGGTGAAGGCGAGCGACAACGACGGGGACGGTGCCCTCTCGGAGGACACCGTCGACAACGAAGACCTTCAGCCCGTTCCGCCGGTCGCCAACACGGCGAACGCCGCCTTCTTCCTGCGCATCGGGCTGGGCGCAGACGTCCTCGCCGCCGCCGGCGTTCGTTCGTCCCAGGTCCCTGCCCTCGCCGCCGCGGTCTTCGACGCCGTGTCGGACAGCGGAACGACCCTCGAGGCCCTGGACGCTGCGTACGTCTCCGCCCGCGGGAACGTCGATCCCCTGCGACGCAAGGTGCGCAGCGGACAGGGATCGGCCGAGGACGTCCGCACGCTCGCGGCGAACAAGGTCACCTGTGAAGAGGCCGAGACGAGCCGGGAGGTCTACATCGAGAACCTCCGCGCCGCGGCGCTCCTGACGCTGCCCGAGGGAACGCGTTCGAAGCTCGCGAAGATCTGGGAGAACCGCCTGTGGCGTTCGGTTCCCATGGAGTTTCGCGTCGCGGACATGACGCAGGCCGAGTGGGTGCAGCTGCGCGACGACCTGGGCGCGGAGCGCATCGCGGCCAAGAACGGCGAACCTTGCCCCCCCGAGGCCGCCGCCCACCTGGCCTCCTGTCGTGCGGTCTCTGCGATCGCGACGGCCAAGGTCGAGCTCGACACGTACCACGCCAGCGTTCAGGCCGCCTGGAACACGGCGGTCGAGTAGGCCACTGCGGGCACGGCAGCGATTCGGTCTCCTCCGCCCTCGCGCGGAGGAGGCCGACTCCCTTCGCCGGTGTCCGGCTGGACGCTCATGAGCTCTCTCTGGATCTGGCTCGCGCTCTGGTTCCCAGGCGTCGCCCTGTCCCAGGAACCGGATCGGCTGTGGTTCTCCTCGGCCGACGAGGTCGCGGTCACGGATCTCCTGGACGCCTATGCCGAGAGCCGGCGCGTGGCGATCGAGTACGACCACGCTGCGCTCTCGGGGAGCGTCGCCTTGCGCGCCGAGCAGGGGCTCCGCGACGAAGCGCTGTGGACTCTGGTGCACCGCCTCGTCGCCGAGCGCGGGTTCGCGTGCATCCAGGCGGCGGGCGAGGACGGCCTCGCGCTCGTGCCGCTGGAACAGGCGGCCGCCACCGCTCGCCTAGAGACGGACGACCTCTCCAAGGCCTCGGCCGGCTACGTCAAGACGCTGCTGCGCGTCCGGTCGCTCGAGCCTGCAGGCCTGGCGGAGATCCTCCGCAACGTCGTTGTCGCGCCAGGAAGCTCGGTCGCGGTCGTCCCCGGGACGAACCAGCTCCTGCTCGCGGGCTGGAAGCACCAGCTGCTCGAAGCCCTGGCCCTCGCCGAGCGGATCGACGTGAGCGCGAGTCCGCTGCACGTCGAAGAGGTGCGCGTCCAACACGTGTCCCCCACCTCCCTGGTCAAACTCGTCGAGCGGATCGACCAGGCGCGCCGTCAGATCCAGAGCGTCGATTGGAAGGGCACGATCCTGGCGGACGCGATCTCGGGAT
>CAZDYS010000018.1:0-19716 GCA_964509445.1 uncultured Planctomycetaceae bacterium | reverse complement strand
GACGTGACGTCGTCGACCTCGGCGAAGCGGCTCCGGTTGAGGCTACGCCGGCTGCGATGCGAGACGGCCCGGACGTCATCTTCCAAGCGACTCTCAGAAGCAGCCGCTGGTCGGGACGCGCCGACTTCTTGATGCGAACCGACCGTCCTTCTGAGCTCGGATCATTCTCCTACGAGGTTCTCGACACCAAGCTCGCAAGCACAACTCGTGCCGGGACCATCCTCCAGCTCGCGCTATACAGCGAAATGGTTGGGAAGCTCCAGGGCGCTACTCCGGAGCAAATGCACGTTGTCAAACCCGGAGCCGACTTCGAGCTGGAGAGCTTTCGCTACGATGACTTCGCGGCCTACTACCGTTTGGTCAAGTCGAGGTTTGAGGGAGCGCTCGCTCGGGATGACCCGGAGCAGAAACCCGCAACCTATCCGGAGCCTGTGCCGCAGTGTGACATCTGCCGCTGGCGACCCCGCTGCAATCGACAGCGTAGGGGCGACGACCACTTGTCTTTGGTCGCAGGCATGCAGAGGCTCCATGCCAGAGAGCTTGAGGACGATGGCACGACTACGCTCGAACAACTTGGTGAGGCAAAGCGCGCGCTCACTGAGCGTCCGAAGCGCGGGCACATAGAGACCTTCGAGAGACTGCGTGAGCAAGCGCGAGTGCAACTTGCGGGGCGCCGCCAGAAGAGGAATGTCGTGGAGCGCCGCGCTCTTGAAGATGGGTCTGGTCTCCTCATGCTTCCCAGTCCGTCACGCGGTGACGTGTTCTTCGATATCGAAGGCGACGCCTTCGTCGGCGAGGGAGGCCTCGAGTACTTGCTTGGATTCGCATGCGCGGACGAAGGAGGGGAGAACCTCACCTACACCGGCCGCTGGGCGCTGAACGCCGCAGAGGAGAAGCTGACCTTTCAGAGATTCGTAGATGAGATGCTCCGGAGATGGGAAGCGGATCCCGAGATGCACATCTATCATTTCGCGCACTACGAGCCCTCTGCGCTCAAGAGGCTCATGGGCAAGCACGGTACTCGCGAAGCGGAGGTCGACAGACTCCTGCGCGGCGGCCGGTTCGTGGACCTGCATACCGTCACCCGTCAGGGTATAAGAGCAAGTGTCGAGCGGTACGGACTAAAGGAGTTCGAACCGTTCTTCGAGTTCGAGCGGCATGTCGATCTCCAAGAGGCAGGTCTAGCACGCCGCCGCGTCGAGTGGTCACTTGAGCTCGGTAGGCCCGCAGGAATAGTGGACGCGGATCGAGACGCAGTCGAGGGCTACAACCGTGACGATTGCCTGGCAACCGCAGCGCTCCGCAGCTGGCTGGAGACACTACGACAAGAGTGGGTAGAGGAGGGAGCCTCCATCGAAAGACCGCCGCTGAGGTCGGGGGACGCCTCGGATGGCGTCGAGGAGAGGCGCGAAGAGGTGGCGCGGATCTTTGATCCGCTCGTGGTAGGCCTTCCAGAAGACTCGACGCACTGGACGGAGGTTGATCGTGGACGATGGCTGCTTGCCAACTCTCTCGACTACTTCCGACGCGAGAACAACGTGGTGTGGTGGGAGTTCTTCGAGAGGCGAGAGCTCGAACTGGAGGACGCATATGGCGACCGCAAGGCGGTCGGCGGGCTTGTCCCAGAAGGAGTTGTGGGAGAAACGGGCGTGCGCGTGAAGAAGCCTGTCTATCGCTACCGGTTCCCAGCGCAGGAGCTATCGCTCGGAGAGGGCGACGAACTTCACGTTACCGGCGGCGACGTGGACCGACCACCCCAAGAAAGCAAGTTCGGATCAGTGCTCGAAGTCCATGAATCTGAGGGCTTCCTCGACGTTGTCAAGGAGAAGGGGCAAGAGGGTGAAGATCCTCCGGTGCTCTTTGTTCACAAGCTCTTCCGCACAGGTCCGCTCGAGAATGCGCTCCTATCTCTTGGCGGCTGGGTCGTGGCGAACGATCTGGACGCTCCGGGCTCGTTTCGAGCTGGCCGTGATCTTCTGCTGCGCCGTCCCCCAAGGTTGGTCGGAGGTGATCGCCCTTTGGCGCTGCGCCAGGAGAGCGAGACCGCAGTAGAGGCAGCGGTCCGACTCGTGCAACGCCTCGACCACGGCCTGCTACCGGTTCAAGGCCCACCTGGTGCGGGCAAGACCTATGCCGGTGCGAAGATGATCGTCGAGCTCGCTCGACAGGGCAAACGCATAGGCGTGACCGCGGTCGGACATAAGGTGATCGCCAACTTGCTCAGCGCGACGCTGAAGATGGCGGGCGAGGGGGGACTGGCCCTGAAGGCAACACACAAGGTAAGCAAGCGGTCAGAGGCTGCCGGAGACGTCACAGAAACGACAGGGAATCCGGCTGCCCTGAAAGCCCTTGAGAGTGGAAGAGTCCTTGGAGGAACTGCGTGGCTATGGGCACGAGATGAGTTCGAGGCGCAACTCGACTACCTCTTTGTCGATGAAGCCGGACAGATGTCACTCGCCAACGTGCTGGCCGCAAGTCGCGCGGCGAAGAACCTGGTGCTGCTGGGTGACCCCGCTCAGCTGGAACAACCGCAGCAAGGGGCCCACCCTGACGGCACAGACGTATCGGCACTTGAGCACTTGCTTGGGGAGAACAAGACCATGCCGCCTGGCCAAGGACTGTTTCTTGACCGCACGTGGCGTCTCCACCCCAAGATTTGTCAGCTGACATCAGAGCTTCACTACGACGGGCTCCTCGAATCTAGAAAGGGGTTGGAGCGGCAAGCGCTCCACGGCGAAACACCCTTCGCCGGGTCCGGCCTCTATCACGTTTCAGTCCAGCACGAGGGCAACCAGAGTTCTTCTCCGGAGGAGGTCGAGGCCGTGGTCTCAGTAGTGGCGTCGCTTCGGCGCCCCGGCCTCTCCTGGATGGACGGCGATGGTGTTGAGCATGCGCTAGAACTAGACGACATCCTAATCGTCGCACCGTACAACGCGCAGATTAGTGCGCTGAGAAAGGCACTTCCTGGCATGCGGATCGGGACCGTAGACAAGTTTCAGGGGCAAGAGGCCCCGGTTGTCGTCTACTCGATGACGTCATCGTCACCGGAAGAGGCGCCACGTGGCCTGTCCTTTCTCTACAATCCCAATCGCCTCAACGTGGCGACAAGTCGGGCGCGGTGCGTAGTGATTCTCGTATCAAGTCCGGTTCTCTTTGAGCCAGACTGCCGCTCTCCTGAGCAAATGCGCTGGGCCAATGGCCTCTGCCGGTTCATTGAGCTCGCTACAGAAGTGGCGCCGTGATTATGCCGACGCTCTCGTTCAGCGATCCGCACGAGGATCACAGCGACGCCCGGTGTGCGTTGCCCGAGACGGACAAGAACGGGTGTTTGATGGCAGGACTCCAACCGGAGATTGGTTTCCGGGGTTGCCCACAACCTCCTCCGACGAGCTCAGCCCCTGGCCCATTCTCGGAGGCCGTGGACAACTCCTGCGCGTGATTCCTCGCTTGGGTCTAGAGAGTTAGTCCCAGTACGCCTTCCCGATCACCGACGGAGTACGCCCCTCTGCCCGATCGATGAACTCTGCGTAGAAGTCGTGGCCAGCGGCGATCTTCACGCCTTGATGAGGTGCGGAGCTCTGGTCAGGGAAACCTAGCAATCGGGCAAGCTCCGTGCGGTCGTCAGGCCCCATCAGGTAGCCGTTCTCGCCAACGTGGATGAGTTCGTAGACGGGCATCCCATCGCTTCCAAGTTCTCCCGTCTGCCGATTGTCGAATGTTCGACGCTGCGGAGGAGCATCAATGAGCAGCCAGCCATGCGATGTGCCTCGGCCTCCCGTCACAGACCAGGTTCGGTCTGAGCGCTTGTTGAGACCCTTGCGTATCCGCGCGATGACCTCATTGCGGCCGTGCTCACGGACCCACCGGATCGAATCCGTGGCGGAGTCAGGTGCCGCGGCGGCACCGGGATCCTCATGACCATCAGAGTGGTCCAGCACATGTCGAACACGTTCGGCTGCCGCCCAGCCAGCCGCTGTCGTCTGTCGCTGCCAGGCACCGACGCTTCGCGCCCAGCGAAATCCTTCGCGCTTTAGTACCGACCGCACAGACTTTCTTGGCTTGCCGTCGAATGTGAACCGACTGCGATTGTCCTGCTTGGACTCGGCCAACGTGTACCCCGCACCTTCCACTACTTCGCGCTCTGGCTGCTCAGCCTGATTGGAGAGCTCTTCGATTCGTGCCCGCACCCTTCTAATGTTGGCGCCGAGGTTCTTGAGCGCATATGGGGAAAACGGTCGCTCGCTGTGATGAGCGAGGTTCGACATCGCCGACTTGAGCTGCTCCCGGGCGCTCTCCGAGAGACCGGTACCCGCGTCCTGAGGGTACCCCCAAGTTAGGACCAGTCAGGCTTGGTACTCCGCAGGATGTTGGATTGAGTTTGAGCCGGCGTTTGCCAGCAGGGCTGGTGTAGGCAGCCTGTCCGGAGGCGTCCTCAGCACACTCGTGAGCATCCACGCCGCGGCGCCCAATGCGACGTCCTCTCTCGTACAGGTCAGTGGCGTGCTTCTGCCCTGCCTGTGGTCGCTCTCTGTCCTTCGCTGTCGCTTCACCACAGTCCGAGGCCCTCTTCCGGTGGCTCGTAACCCTCAATGTGACAGTCTCCGTCTGTCCCTTGCTGTCTTCTCCAGTCGGCTCGCCCTCGTCCTCGTTCCTAAACCGGGGGTCGCAGGTTCGAATCCTGCCGGGCGCGCCATCGCCACTTCGCGACGTACCGCTCCCACACCTGCTTCCTAGGTCCCCGCGCGAAGCCTCCCGAGCGAGCCCTCCTGCGGCACCTCGATCCACCCCTCCGTCCGCACGACCTGCGCCAACTCCGGCGGGATCTCCTCCGTCACCCCGACCGCGCGCGCTCTCGCCACGAGCGCCGAGACCAGCGCATCCAGCAGGTCGTCGGACGTCACGCACGCCTCGGGCACCTCCAGCCACGGAGCCTCCGCCCGGAGGCGCGCGACGAGGAGCTCGCGGACGCTCGCGCCGTTCTTGCCCTTGTAGCCGCGGGAGAGTCCGACCCAGCGGTGCAGCGCAGCCGCCGGATAGACCTCGAAGGCGGGGCCCGACGTGCGGTCGTGGATCCCGAGGCGCTCCAGGAGACCGGCGCAGCGGAACGCCGGCAGCGCGATGCGATCGGTCGAGACGCTCAGGGGAGGCCGACCGGTCACGTGCTTCCAGCACCACAGGTCGGTGGCGCGCAGGCGGAGCTCCTGCTGGCCCGCCTGCAGGCGTGGACGCTCGCGGTTCTCGGCCACGAATTGCGTGAACGCGCGCGGCCAGCCGAACGGAGCGTCGATGCCGATCCAGTCGCTCGCGCGAGCGCGTTCCAGGAGTGCCTCGTCGTCGACGTCGGCTCGCAAGAGGTCGACCTCGGCTCCTCGCGAGGACCACCTCAACGCGCAGATCGCGGTGTTCCGTGGCTGGCTCGCCAGGTCGATGCCGAGGGTGATCATGGGGGAAGGGGGGAGTGCTGCGCCTCGAGAAGGAAACGCCGCTGCACGGTCGGGCGGATTCGTCGCACGGCGCGTCGCGTCCGTCAAGCGCTGCGCGGAACGCGGCAGGGCGGACGACCCCGTCGAAGCAGATCTCGAACCTCCCGCCAACCCAGCACCCCGACGCTCCCTTCCGCGGGCCGCTATCCTGCAGGCTCGCTCGCTCTTCGGAGCGGCTTCCTGGATCTCCACGATGCGCGTTCTCGAAACCGGAACCTACCTCGCCGACGTGGCGCGCCAGATCGCGTTCCGGGGGAGTCTGGTGAGCTCCGTGCGCTACGCGGCGACCTCGGCCGAGCATCGGGACTGGCACCGTCATCCGAACCTCCACCTGGGCTACGTGTTTCGAGGCCGCGGTCGCACCGAGCATCGCGCCGGGGGAGAGGTCGGGGCGCCGGAGGGTGTGTTCGTGTACCGCGCCGGGGAGGAGCACCGCTGGCTTCCCGAGGAAGCCGGCTGCGCCAGCGTGAACATCGAGATCGAACCGGAGTTCCTCGCCGAGCAGGACTGGACCGAAGAAGAGGTCGTCGCCGCGATCGCGCGGAATCGCGACACGCGGCTGCTCCTGTTGAAGCTGGCCTGGGAGCTCCAGGAGGCTCCCGAGAGCGAGGAGGGCGTTCGTTCGCTGCTCCTGGATCTCCTGGCGCCGGACGGCGAGCCCTCGCCGGACGCGGTCGCGGGCTGGATCCCGCGCGTGCTGGAGCAGGTCCACGATCGCTGGAGCGAGGGCTTTCGACTGGACGAGCTGTCCCGGGTCGTAGGGGTGCATCCGGTCACGATCTCTCGCGGCTTTCGCCGGCACTTCTCGATCACGCTCAGCGAATACCAGCGCAGGCTGCGGATCGAGCACAGCCTCACCCTGCTGCGGAACACGTCGCTGTCCCTGACGGACATCGCGCTGCGCTGCGGCTTCTCGGACCAGAGCCACTTCACGCGTACGTTCCGGCAGCGGACCGGGTTTCCTCCGCGCGAACTGCGCAGGCTCTGAGGAACCGGTGCCCTGCGCGGCGGGCTAATCTCGTTCTATTCGGCTCTCGCGACCGGACCTAGCTTCCGGTCATGTCGAACCTCCCTCGCATCGCCCGTCGCCCCGGCTCGAACCGCCGAGCCGCCGGTGGATTCCTGCTCGCGCTCCGGCTGGTGTCCCTGCTCCTCGCGCTCTCGCTCCCGAGCGCTGCCCGGCAGGACGACCCGAGCCCCGTCACGCACGAGGAGCGCGGGACCGTCGTGCGGGAGCTCGCGGGCGTCCTGCGACGCACCTACGTCTTTCCCGACGTCGGCGAGAGGATCGCCGCGCGGCTGGAGGCGAACCTCGCGGAGGGGTCCTATGCCGACGCGACCGACCCCGAGGTCTTCGCCCGCCGGCTCACCGAGGACCTGAGGTCCGTCAACGACGACAGACACCTCGCGGTGTGGGTCGTTCCCGAGTTCGAGGAGCCGCGCGATCCCGGCGAGGGCTACGACTACTGGCCCACGCACGGCCGGCCCGCGAACTACGGCTTCCGCCACGTCGAGGTCCTCGACGGGAACGTCGGCTACCTGCGGCTCGGCAACTTCTCGATGGACGAGTGGTACGCCGACGCCTGTCGGGCGGCCACGGCGGCGATGGGCGTCCTCGCCGACACCGATGCGGTCCTGATCGATCTGCGAGGAAACCCCGGCGGTGGCGCTCGCCTGATCTGGTTCCTGGCGAGCTACTTCTTCGGGCCCGAGCCGGTGCACCTGAACGACTACTTCATGCGCATCGGGAACCGGACCATCGAGTGCTGGACGCAGGAGGAGCTCCCCGGCCGCCGTCTTCCGGACGTCCCGCTGTTCGTCCTCGTCGACGGGGACACGTTCTCCGCGGGGGAGGGATTCGCCTACAGCCTGAAGCACCTCGGCCGCGCGACGATCGTCGGGGAGCGCACCGGCGGCGGCTCCCACGGCGGATCGAGCCACGTGCTCCATCGCCGCTTCGAGGCCTACGTCTCGAACTCCTGCAGCGTCCACCCGGTGACCGGCGGGGACTTCGAGGGCGTAGGGGTCGAGCCGGACGTCGAGGTGGCGAGCGCCAACTGTCTCCCGGCCGCGCACCGGCTCGCGTTGCAGCGGCTGCTGCAAGACACCGAGGCGAACCCCTCCGCGGTCCGCTTCTACCGTCGTGCGCTCGAACGAGTCGAGGGGCGGGAAGCGGCCCCCCGGAGTGCTGCGAGCTCGACGAGGGACGAAGCCGCGCGGACCGTGGAGCACGCGTTCGAATCGGAGTTCCTCGGCAGCGCGCGCAGGGTCCGCGTCCGCCTGCCCGCCTCCTACGACGGAACGCGAACCCACTCGGTGATCTACACCTTCGACGCGGTCCACCTGTTCGACCCCGTGTGGGCCGCCGCGGAGTTCCTCGCTCGCGAGGGATCCCTGCCTCCGACGATCGTCGTGGGCATCCACTTCGAGGACGGCGCGCGCGACGACGACATGGGCATCCAGTGGACGCAGGGAACCCTGAACGCGCGCGGCCGGGCGTTCTTCCACTACGTCCGAGACGAGCTGCGCCCCTTTGTCGACCAGCACTACGCGACGTCCGGGCACACGACGATCGTGGGGCACTCCAACTCCGCCACCTACCTGAACTTCTTCCTGTTCGCCGAGGACGGTCCGGTCTTCGACAACTCCATCGCCCTGAGCCAGCTGACGGTGGGGGACCTCGAGGCCGACCTCGAGCGGATCTTCGGAGAGGCGCGGGAACACCCGCTCTTCCTCTACGTGGGCATCGCCGGTCACGACAGCTCCGACCGCATCGAGAACCCGCGCGCCGCTCGGGACCTTCTGCAGCGTCTCGACCCGCCCTCCTGGTTCCGACCTCGGTTCGCCGAGTTCCCGGACGCCGATCACGGGGGGATCGCGCTCGTGGCCCTGCCGGAAGCCCTGCGCACCGTCTTCCGTCCCTACGTCGGTCTGCGCGCCACGTGGACCTACGATCCGTCCCGCGCGACCTTCGTCCACTCCACGACCGGGGAGACGATCGCCACGTGGTTCGACGAGCGCGGTCGGAACCCGCTGGCGGCCGCGCTCGACGAGCGGCGGCTGGCGCAGGAGCTGTACGCACTCGAGGACGCCAAGCTGCCCGTGGCGGACCTGGAGGTCGTGAGTGCCTACGGAGTCGAGAAGCAGGACGTCGTGTTCCTTCACGAGGTGGCCGAGGCCTTCGTCCGCGACCATCCAGCGGACCCCGTGGTCCTGCAGGTCCTCGCCCAGCGCTTTCGCAGCATCGGAGCCTGGGATCCGATGGAGGAGTACTTCTGGAAGTTCGACGAGCTTCCCGAGGTCCACGGCAAGCAGCCCTTCGCCTACGACTACCTGTTCCACAGCTTCGACACGTGGATGCGGGATCCCGAGCGCGCCTGGGACCTGCTCGACAAGTTCCGCGTGGCGTATCCGGAGGAGGACCGGGTCCTGGCGCTCTACGGGAAGCTCTCGCTGGACTACGCCTACCGCGTCGAAGAAGGCAGGCTCGCTCTCGAGGAGTACCTGCGTGCCACGGCCGATCAGCCCGCGGCGCAGGCCCGCGGCCATCTGCTGCTCGGTCGCCTCGAGGCAGCGAACGGCGAGGCCGCGCGTGCCCGCCTCCACCTCGAATGCGCTCTCGAGCTACGCCCCGGATGGGACGAGGCGCGCGTCGCGCTGGAGGCGTTGGAGAGAACGGAGCGGGACGAAGTCAGGTGAGCGCGCGACGTGCAGCGGCCACGTCCCAAGGCGCCTGCCCGTCCCGCAAGCACACGACCGGCAGCGCCCCGGGGCCGCACTCCGTCGCGTGGACCCACGCCCCGACCCACTCTCCGCTCCCCATCGCGGGAGGGCGGGGAGTCGGGCGGAGCTTTGCCCCGTGGAGCCGGGTCAGGGAGGTTCCTCCTCTTGCTCCCTGCACCCGGCTCCACACTTTCGCGCTGCAGGCGTGAGAGGCCTCGGCCGAGCATGCGCCCGCCTCGGCGGATAGACTCTCCGCCGCATGGCGCTCCAGGCCGGTCAGACCCTGACGCACTACGAGATCCTCGGTCCCCTCGGCGCCGGCGGGATGGGGGAGGTCTATCGCGCCAAGGACACGCGTCTCGAGCGCGAGGTGGCGATCAAGGTCCTGCCGGAGGAGCTCGCGGACGACGAGGAGCGCTTGCGACGCTTCGAGCGCGAGGCGAAGACGCTCGCGTCGCTCAACCACACCCACGTCGCCGGAATTCACGGCGTCGACCAGGTGCCCGAGGTCTCTCCTCCGGTGGAGCTCATGGAGGTCGACGTGGACTCGGTGATGGGGAGGGTCGTGACGGACTCCAATGGAGTCCGGGTCCTCGTCGGGCATTCCGAGAGCGATCCCCAGGAGCGCTACGCGGTCGTCGTGACCAACTTCCGCACCGAGCTCGACCGCCTGCTCCGCTGAGTTGCTCCGCGCGCACCGCCTGCGCCTGGCAGGCGCGGTGCGTCTCGCAGGGAGTTCCAGATCACGGTCGAGGGAGTGGAACCGGCCCCTCTCGGTCGTCCTGCGCGACGCCTAGGGAGGACTCCTCCGGGCGCCGGCACGGAAGCGCCGTCGTCGTCCCAGGGGACTACTCGGAGTCCTCGGCCACCGTTCCCTGGTTCGTCGCCGGCCCCGTCCCCGGGTCCAGGGGGATGGGCGCACCCTTCGCGCGCAGCGCGACGATCCCCGGGTGGTCCGTCGCGTACCGCTCGGCGCGGAAGAGCGCGGTCGAGGGCACGTCGGACTCCTCGTCCTCGGGGATCTCGTCCACCTCGGGGTCGAGCCCGTAGGGGTTCTTCCAGTCCCACACGACGTCGCCCTTCGGCGTGACCTCGAACACCCAGCCCTGCTTGCCCGCGCAGATCAGCGTGTTCCCGTTCGGGAGGCGCTGCACGCCGGAGATGAAGCTGGAGAAGAAGTCGGTGGGGGTGGGGGCCTGGTAGCTCCAGTCCGGCTCGGCGGGACCGAAGCGCTCGCCTTCCTCGAGCACGTAGTTCCCCTCGGCGTCCCGCGGGGGCCACCACTCCTTGACGACGGACCAGGCGCGCTCCTTCTCGGTGCCGTTGTCGAACACGATCAGGTTCCCGGCGCCGAGGTGCCCCTCGGGGATCCACTGCACGTTGTGCTGCCCGAGCAGTTCGCGCTCCTCCCAGGTCCCCGCGCCGTAGGCGAACGGGTTGCCCCAGCGGTAGAGCAGGTCGCCCCCCTTGCCGTAGCGACCGCCGGTGGAGCCGGCGGCTTCCTCGGTGGTGGTCGAGTGGTCGAGGATCCAGACCTCGTCGAAGAACCGCACGCTCAGAGCGATCTGATCCAGCGCCGCGTTGTAGGCGATGCCGTTCGTGTGCAGCCAGTCGGCGTCCTCGACGCGTGCTTTCAGGGCGGCCTCCTCCGGGTCCTTCTCCTCGTCTTCCGCGTCGTCGTCGTCGTCGCCGAGGTAGCCCAGGGCGGCCATCTCCGCGAGCTCCGCCGCTTCCTCCTCTTCGGAGGGAGGGTCCAGGTTGCGGTCCCCGTTGATGTCGATGCGCTCGGGCCGCGAGGACGGGAGACCGTAGTGTGGCGCCGAGGGATCGTGGCTCTGCACGAGGTGATCCCAGGCGTGCCAGGACCAGACGACCTCACCGCCTTCCGGACGGATGGGACGGATCTCGTAGACCGCGCCGGGCCAGAACTCCTCGCCCGCGATCAGCTCCGGGTCGCGGCCCGCCGCCAGCGCCTCCTCGCGCGTCTTCCGATCCCACGCGATCATCAGCACGTTGCCGTTCGGGAGCTCTTCGATGTCGTGGTGGTTGAGACCCTCCTCCGAGTCCCAGGTGAACTTCCACAGCCGCGTGCCGTCCCAGTCGAGCTCCTCGATGCCGCCGCTCTGCCCGCCCGCGCGGAAGATCGGGTGGTCCTCCACGTACAGGCCGTGGAGCAGCGTCCCGCGCTCGGTGATGTACTTGCCGCCGCTCGGTTGCTCGGGAGAGGTCCAGCTGTGCACGGCCGTCCCGGACATGTCGACCAGATAGGTCTGCCTCGACTCGAGCGGCCGGACGAGCGTGAACCCGGGAAAGGGGCCGGTGCTCTCCCAACCCTCGCGAGAGGGCGGCGCGAGCAACTCCGGCTCGGCGGTCGACTCCGAGCAGGCGCCGACGAGAAGGAGCAGGCAGGCGAGGCCGGAGCGCGAGAGGAGGTTCATGACGCACAGTCTACGGAGAGCACCGGAAGAGAACCTGGATCCAGCGAGTCCGTGCCTCGGCGTTCCTGGCCACGGCGCAAGCCCGCGCTCGCCAGCTCGGCGAGCGCGACCTCCTCCGCTCAACGCGCCTCGTCCCAGCCCTCCCAACCCCCGGGCACCAGCGTCGCGACCACGTCCTCCAGCGAATGCGTCGGCTCCGTCCCGCGTCCGAACGGACGTAGCACCACGCGCTCCGGGGTCACGACGACGTAGCTCGGGAAGCCGTACACGCCCAGCTCCTCCGCCCAGTTCGCGGTGTCGCGCAGGACCGGGTAGAGGCCGCCGCGTTCCCGGGTGGCGACGAGGGTTGCCGGCTGGTCTTCCAAGGTGTCGACGGCGATGGCGAGGACTCGGATCTCGGGATGGTTCTCATCGAAGCGCTGCAGCGTCGGCACGGCGGCCAGGCAGGGGCCGCAGCGCAGCTGCATGAAGTCGAGGACGAGGGACTTGCCGTCGAGGGCGTCGAGGTCCAGCGGCTCGCCGGTCTCGATGTCGACCAGCGAAGACGGGTCGAAGCGAATCGACGTGGGCACCAGCGGTGCGGCGCGCAGGACGAGGACGAGCTCGAACCTGCGAACGCCCGCGCGTCCAGCGCACGTTTCGTAGAGCGCGCGCAGGTCCGCCGCCGGCCAGGTGCCCTCGGTCGTCGAGAGCAGGCCGAGGTCGAGGACCGCGAGGGCGGCGCCCGATCGTCCTGCGTCTCGGTACGCGAGGGCGATCCGGCGCACCAGGGATTCGAAGCCGCTGGGGGGATCGCCCGGTGATGTCAGCGCGGCGAGTCGAGCGTGCGCGACTTCCAGGCGGCCGTCGCGGATGCCCAGCTCGACGTCGATCAGTCGTCCGTACCTCGTGAGCTGTGCGACGGCCGAGTCGAGGTGGTTCGGGACCGCGCCGCCCTGGAGGGCGGAGGAACGACGCCAATCGTCGACGACGGTGGGCAGGCGCTCGATCGCCGACTGGAATCGGGCCAGCAGGGGCTCTTCGCAGCGCTCGAGCAGCTGCGCGCGGCCCAGCCCGTTGCCCAGGTCGGGGATGCGCAGCAGCTCGGGGGCGCCGGCCTCCAGCTCGTCGACGACCGCTTCGAGGTCAGCGAGAAGCGACGGCAGCACGCGGTCGATGTGCACGCGATGGGTCAGCTCGTCCGTGGGGTTTCCCTCGGTGACCAGCATCGGCATCCAGGACCAGACGTAGGGGGAGAACGACTCGACGCGACTCGGGCGTTCACCGCGGACGCGTTCGGCGTAGACGCGTTGCGCACGGTCCATCCAACTGAACTGCTCCTCCGCGGTAGCGCCGACGTCGGGGTCGGATTGCAGCCGCTCGACCAGGAACTGCTGCTGGGACGAGATGCGGCGCTTCATCACGCCGCGCGCGGCGCGTACCTCGGCGTCCTGGGGAGACGCGGCCGTGGCGAGGGTGGTCGAAGCGAGGGCGAGGGCGAAGAGCTGGCGAAGCATGGCGGGGCGGAAGAGGGAACGTGGACTCAGGCGATCGGCGGAGAAGGAGAGCAGCTTCATTTCGAGCGCTTCTCGAACCAGACATTGCGGATGCGGCCGCGGTCGACGCGCAGGCCGCGCGGGCGGCCTCGGTCGTCGCGCTCGATGCGGATCGCATAGCTGCGTTCCTCCAGGAGGTCCTTCGCGGTCAACGTGCCCTCACGATGGCGGCCGTTCTTGATGATCCGATACTCGTTGCCCTGCGCGTGCTCGATGCGAATCTCGGTCTCGGTCTCGTCGTTCCAGAACGAGCCTTCGATCGACGAGGGATAGGAGGGCGACGTGGACACCGGCTCGAGGTCCGGGGCCGGGGGGGTTGCGATCGGGGTCTCCGGCGCG
Source organism: uncultured Planctomycetaceae bacterium (assembly GCA_964509445.1). Taxonomy (GTDB): domain Bacteria; phylum Planctomycetota; class UBA1135; order UBA1135; genus CAZDYS01. The sequence goes on along the minus strand of CAZDYS010000018.1, from coordinate 6,198 downwards.
TCGAGGTCTCTGGTCGCGCCGAGGATGCACGCGGCGTACGTGCGCGCCAGGCTGTGGGTCGAGATCGACCCGTTGTTGCTCATCACGACCACCGCGAGGCTCTCGGTCGGGAAGCGGGCGAACGTCGCGTTGTACGCGCCCGTGTTTCCCTCGTGATAGCGATAGTCGAAGCCGCGATAGCGCCCGAAGCTCAGGCCGAACCCGTACGACTCGACGTCGTGGTCCGGCAGGGGCGACTGGCTCGCCTCGACGAGTGCGGAGGAGAAGTCGGGAGCGGATCCCTTCTGCACGAACCGCTCCCAGCGCAGCTGGTCGTACAGCGTCGTGAACAGCGCGCCGTCGCCGTGCAGTGCAGCGATCGTCGGGTAGCGCTTCCACCCGTTCCAGTTGCCGTACGTGTACGCGCGGCCCGGGATCACCTCCATGGGATCGGTCAGGAACGACGTCTCGCTCATGCCGAGGCGCCGGAACAGCTCGTCGGCGTACTGGTCGAACGAGACACCGCTGATGCGCTCGACGATCTCGGCGAGCAGCAGGTAGTTCGAGTTGCTGTACTGATGCTCGGTACCGGGCTCGAAGTTCAGGTCGCGCTGGGCGACCAGAAGCTCGAACGCGTCGCCGTTGTCGAGGAGGTGCTCATACCACGTCTTGCCCTGCAGCGCCCACAGGTCGTAGACGTCGCGGATGCCGCTGGTGTGATCGATCAACTGCGCGATCGTGATCGGCGCATCCTGTTGCGGAAACAACTCCGGCAGGTGCTCGCGGATGTCGTCCTCGCGGTCCAGCTTGCCGTCTTGCTCCAACTGCAGGACGCACAGCGCCGTGAACTGCTTGGCGTTCGACGCGATGTTGAAGCGCGTCTCCGGTCCGACCCCGACGTCGTGCTCGAGATCGGCGTAGCCGAAGTACCTCTCGTAGACGATCTCGCCGTCACGAACGACTCCAATCGCGACTCCGGGCGCGTCTCCGGAGGTCGTGGACTCGACCCAGGCCTCGGCAGTAGCGACCACGGCCGGGTCGAAGGTGGTGTCCCCCGTCGGGTCGTCGGTCGTTGGGGAGAGGAGAGCTGGCAGGAGCAAGAACGAATGCAGCATGGGGCTCGGGATTCGGTCAGGAGCGCACGGCACGAAGGCCGCGCCTCGGGCATGGAGAGCGATCGACAACGAGGACGGCGCGAGTCCTCATTGCCCTGATTCCCGCCGCTCCTCCGGGCGCGAGAACGAATCGACGATTTCCAAGGCTGCGTCGTGGAGCGCCCGTCCGGCGGAGCGGAGTCGCTTGCGGAGAGGGACTCGCGCGCCCGGTCTTGGGTCGACTTGCCGTCGGTCCTCTTGCGCGTCGTCGAGCGTCCTCTGCGGGCGATCGGAACGCCTGGCAGGCGGCTTCTGCGCGATGTGCGCCCGGTTTCAGCAGAGAAACGGTGGAACTCAGATCTCGGTCGTCGACGACGGCGTCCTCGCGCTCGGCGCCACCCAGGTGCGCCAGCAGCTTTGGGAGCACGACGTGGTGGACGGACGTGCGGTCGGACCAGGGCGGCTGCTCGCCGTCACCGAGGGCAGGGATCGTCAGCCGGTCTACTCGCCGGACGGACGTCGATTGCGCTTCTCCTCGTTCGGGCGGCCTGAACCTGTGGGAGATCGAGCTCGAGAACGGTCGGTTGCAGCAGCTCACGGTCGACGCCGCCCAGGACTGGGACCCGGCCTTCGGCCCCGATGGAGAGGCGCTGCTCTGGACCTCGGATCGCTCCGGAGCCTTCGAGGTCTGGACCGCGAACGCGGACGGCAGCGCCGCACGCCAGCTGAGCCGCGACGGCGTCGACGCGGAGAACCCCGGGACCGCTCCAGGGGGAGAGTGGATCGTGTACTGGAGCGGCAACCCCGACCACCCCGGGGTCTGGCGCATGCGACCCGACGGAACGGACGCGGAGCGAATCCTCGGGGGCGATCCCTCGATGACGATGGTGTCGCCCGACGGTCGCTGGGTCGCCTGCAACGTGCTCGGGGGCCGGAGCCAGAGGACCCGCATCGTCGTCATCGAGGTCGAGACGAAGCGCGTCGTCCCCTTCGAGATCACGCTCGAGGATCGCCGGGCGGAGGGGCTCGGGCGCATGTCCTGGGTCGGGCCGGGGCCGCTCAGCGAAGGACTGGCGCTCGCCTACATCGGGCTCGACGAGGAGGGGCGTACGGGCATCTCCCTCCAGGACTTCGACCCGGAACGCGACACGGCGTCCACGCGTCGACCCCTCGCCGGCTTCCACGACGACCTGAGGACGGAGTCCTTCGCCGTCGCGCCCGACGGTTCACGGGTGACGCTCTCCATGCTCGAGCTGCGTCCCCGGCTGATGCTCGCGGAGGGAGTCCCGGGGGTTCTCGCGCCGCGCCGCGAGGAGGGATCGAGGTTCTGAGAGGGGCGCTGCTCCCCCGCTACTTCGGGTTCGTCGCCCAGAGCGTCGCGTCCGTCACGAACCCGCGGTCCTCCAGCGCGAGCATCGCGAGCACCAGGTGCGCCACGTCGTCCGCCACGAGCTTCGTGGGGTTGACCGTCGAGAGCTCGCGCCCGCCGAACGGCGTCTGCACCTCGCTCGGGTTGACCTGCATCACGCGCACGCCGTGCGGGCGGAGCTCGGCGCGCCAGCACTCGGTCATGCCCGTGAGCGCGAACTTGCTCGAGGCGTAAGCCGTACCGCGCGGGTAGCCCTTGCCGGCGGCCGTCGAGCCGACGTTGACGATCGTGCCGGAGCCCTGGTCGCAGAAGCGCCGCGCGGCCTCGCGCCCGCAGAGCATCGCGCCCAGGACGTTCGTCTCCCAGACCTCGCGGAAGCGAGTCGCGTCGAGCTCGACCAGGGGCGCGACGTAGCCGAAGGCCGCGTTGTTGATCAGGCAGTCGAGCCCGCCGAGCGCGGTCGTCGCCTCGGTGAAGAAGCGCGCGACCTGGTCCTCGTCGCTGACGTCGCAGCGAAAGCCCTGAGCGCCGAGCTCGCGCGCTGCTTGCTCTGCGAGGTCGCCGCGTCGCCCGCAGAGCGCGACGCGCGCCCCCTGGGCGATGGCCTGCTCCGTGATCGCGCGTCCGATCCCGGTCGCGCCGCCCGTGACGATGATCCTGGCTCCGTCGAGTTGCATGGGAGGAGTCTAGCGAGGTCGAGGGCAGCGGAGGAGGCGAGTGCTCACCGTTACGACGAAGCAGGGGCGGCCCTCTCCCCGGTAGGCCGCCCCCGCGACGATCGCCGCACTCTCACAGGGTGTAGTTCGCGGTGGGGTCCTCCGACCCCGGGGATGATCCGCCACCTTCGCCCAGGACGACTCCGGCCATCGACGAGTTGATCACCAGCGCGATGTTGTTGTCGAAGATGGCCCAGTTGAGGGCGTTCGTGCTCGCGATGTTGCGCTGCACGAAGTTGCGTTGGCCCTCGATGATGTAGCCCGCGTAGTGGTTGTTGAACGAGGAGTTGTCTTCGACGTGGTTGTACCAACCCGTGACGCGGATGCCGGCGTGATCGGTCAGGGTGCCGTTGTGGTTGGACGTGTTCCGCACGAGATGCGAGCGAGTGAACGCGATGATCCCGCTGAAGCCGTTGTCGGAGGCGGTGCAGCCCTCGATGCGTGCGAAGGTCTGCGCCGAGATCCCGTGCTGGCTGTTGAAGACCGAGAAGCAGTCCTTCACCTGTGCGGAGCTCGCGACCTCGATCCCGTCTCCGGAGTTCGAGCGCGCCTCACAGGCAAGCACCGTTCCTCCCAGCTCCATGCGGATTCCGCCATCGCCGTTCTGAGCCGCGAGACTGCGGGACACGAGGCCGTACTGGAGGCTGTGGATGCCGGCGCCGCTGTTCGCCGTCGCGTGACAGTTGGAGATCCGTGCCGAGGCCTGCACGGTGATGCCGTTGCCGCCGTTGTCGTGGAACAGGCTGTCGGAGACATGCGCGAAGTTCCCGAGCACGATGCCGTGGCCGGCGTTGTTGCTCGCGACGATCCGCTCGAGGCGCACTCCGCTCGCCTTCGAGAGATCGATGGCGTGTTCCCCGAAGGAGATGATGTTGCCGTCCCGGATGTGGATCCCCGAGCGAGTGCCGACCTCCCGAATCCCCGAGATCGCGCCGGCGACACCGACGATCGTGAAGCCCATCAGATCGATCGTGACGCCCGAGCTCGCGATCTCGATCACGGACTTCCCCTCCTCGGCCGTGAGGTTCCCGGGGAGGTAGTAGGAGCCCGGCGAAGTGATCTGGTAGACGCTGTTGGCGTCGCCGGGAGTGTGCTGCGCGTCGATCGGCGTTCGCGGGTCCTGGAACGCGACGGTGACGGACGGCGCGACGAGCTTCTTGGGGGTCTCTTGGAGTTGGACGCCCTGGAGCATGGCGAGAGCGAGGAGGGGGAGGGCCAGCATCGGAGGTCTCCTTTCGTTGGCGTGGTGGTGGGTGAGAAACGCGTGACACTCCCCACGTGCAGCCCTGGGCGCGACCCCGACAGGAAACCCGCGAATCTCTTAGGAACCCCCGGCAGACCGGCCTCCGGGAGGGGGTCCCGCTAGAATCTCGGAGATGGGGGACGTCACGCGGCTCTTGGGGGACGTGCGCGAGGGCGACGAGAACGCGCTCCCGCGGCTCGTCGACGCCGTCCAGGTCGAGCTGCGCGCCCTGGCCGGACAGGTCCTGCGGGGCGAGCGTGCCGATCACACGCTGCAGCCGACCGCCCTGGTCAACGAGGCCTACCTGAGGCTCGTCGACCAGCGGGAGCGCGACTGGACGAACCGGAACCACTTCCTGGCGATCGCCGCGACCGCCATGCGCCGCGTGCTCCTCGAGCACGCGCGCGCCCGCCTGGCGGACAAGCGCGGGGGGGGCCGCGGACGGGTGACGCTCTTCGACGCCGCGAGCGTCGTGGAGGAGCGACCGGAGGCGCTGGTCGCGCTGGACGAGGCGCTCGAGCGCTTCGCCGCGATCGACGCGGCGGGCGCACGCATCGTCGAGCTGCGCTGGTTCGCGGGCCTCAGCGTCGCCGACACCGCCGCCGCCCTCGACGTCTCGACCCGCACGGTCGAGCGCGGCTGGCGCGTGGCGGCAGCCTGGCTGCGCGAGCAGGTCGAGAGCGCCTGAGCGAGCGGGCTTTCAGCGCCCTTCCAGCGCGGCGCGCGCCTCGTCGGCCAGGTCGTCGGGCAGGACACCGGCCGCGAGCAGCGGTTCCAGGACCGCGCGCGCGTCCCCGAGGCGGTTCGAGCGAGCCTGGGCGATACCGAGCAGCGCGCGGCCGCGATCGGCGTAGGGCGCGGCGCCGATCGCCTCGCAGCGCGCGATCGCGTCGCGGGCCGCGTCGAGGGCCCGTTCCTGATCCCCGCGTCGGCTCGCGATGCGGCCGACGTAGTAGCGGGCCATCGCCGCGTGGAGGTCGAGGCCCTCGCGTTCGGCGCCCTCGGACGCCAGCTCGTACTGCGCGAGCGCTTCCTCGTAGAGCTCCTGGCGGAAGTAGGCCGTACCGAGGTTCAGGCGGAGCTTGGGGAACGAGGGGTGCCGGTCGCCGCGCTGCCAGCCGAGGATCTCGAGCGCCTCCTCGTAGGCCGCGACGGCGTCCGCGTGTCGACCGGCGCGCGCCAGCTCGATCGCGAGCTCGTTCAGCAGGCGACTGAGCTCCTGCAGCTTCGGATCGCGCGCGCGCGTCTCGTCCGCGACCTCCTGGAGGAGCCGCAGCGCGTCCTCCTCCGCGCCCTCGCGGCGCAGCTCGTCGGCCCAGGCCAGACAAGCATCGGAGTGGAGCAGGTCACCGGGGGCGAGGTGCGCGCGTGCGAACTCCAGCGCCGTCCGGGCCGCGCCCCGACTGCGCGGGCCGGGATCGGTCGACTGCAGGGCATAGGCCCACGAGTTGTGGAAGCGCGCCTCGGTCTCGGGCGTGACTCCGTCGACCTCGGCGAGCAGCGGGCGAGCGTCGTCGAGCAGCCCGAGCGCGGTCGGGAAGTCGCGTCGCATGTTGGCGAAGATCGCCTGCTGCACCAGGACCTCGAGCTCGAGCGCGCGTTCGCCGGGCAGCTCCGCCAGCGACGCTTGCGCAGCGTCGAGCTCGGCCTCCGCCGCGACGAGGTCTCCGGCCTCCCACAGCGTGCGCGACGCCGCGACGCGCCCCTCCACGGCCGTGACCAGCTCGGCCCGCCGCTGCTCGGAGTTCCACGCGAAGCCGGCCGCGATCGCGAGCGCGAGGAGCAGCGCCGCGGCCA
>CAZDYS010000017.1:0-19733 GCA_964509445.1 uncultured Planctomycetaceae bacterium | reverse complement strand
GTGAAGAGCCTCGGCGGCTACGCCGAGATCTTCTGGCGCAACACCCAGGCCTCGGGCGTCGTGCCGCAGATCTCGGCGATCCTCGGCCCGTGCGCGGGCGGCGCCGTGTACAGCCCCGCGATCACGGACTTCATCGCGATGGTCGAGGGGACCTCCTACATGCACATCACCGGCCCGGACGTGGTCAAGACGGTGACGCACGAGGAGGTCACGAGCGAGGACCTGGGCGGTGCGAGCGTGCACGCCTCGCGCTCCGGCGTCGCCTCCTTCACCTCCGCCGACGACCGCGCCTGCATGCTGCTCCTGCGCAAGCTCTTCGGCTACCTGCCGCTGAACAACGGTGAGGCGCCGCCGTTCGTCGCGTCGGAGGATCCGCGCGACCGCGAGGACGCCGAGCTGGACAGCCTGGTCCCGGAGGATCCGAGCAAGCCCTACGACATCCACGAGGTCATTCGACGCGTGGTCGACGAAGGGTCGTTCCTCGAGGTGCACGAGGGCTATGCCGGCAACCTGGTCGTCGGCTTCGCGCGTCTCGGCGGCCACGTGGTCGGCGTGGTCGCGAACCAGCCCGCGGTCCTGGCCGGCTGCCTGGACATCGCGGCCTCGATCAAGGGCGCGCGGTTCATCCGCTTCTGCGACTCCTTCAACATCCCGCTCGTCACGTTCGAGGACGTGCCCGGGTTCCTGCCCGGGACGGACCAGGAGCACGGCGGCATCATCCTGCACGGGGCGAAGCTGCTCTACGCCTACTGCGAAGCCACGGTCCCGAAGCTGACCGTGATCACGCGCAAGGCGTATGGCGGCGCCTACGACGTGATGAGCTCGAAGCACGTGCGGGGCGACCTGAACCTCGCCTGGCCCAACGCGCAGATCGCGGTGATGGGAGCGGCCGGCGCTGCGCGCATCATCCACCGCGGGGAGATCAAGGCGGCGGACGACCCGGCGGCGGTCGAGGCGCAGCGCACGGCCGAGTACGAGGAGACGTTCAACAACCCGTACATGGCGGCGGAGCGGGGCTTCGTCGACGACGTGATCGAGGCGCGCACCACGCGGCCCGCGTTGATTCGCGGACTGGAGCTGTTGCGGACCAAGGTCGAGACCCAGCCCGTGCGCAAGCACGGCAACATCCCGCTCTAGATGTTCCAGCGCATCCTGATCGCGAACCGTGGCGAGATCGCGCTGCGGGTCCTGCGCACCGCGCACGAGCACGGCATCGAGTGCGTCTCGGTGTACTCCGAGCTCGACCGGCGCGCGCTCCATGCGCGGCTCGCGGACCAGGCCGTTCCCCTCGGCGGCCGGCTGCCGTCAGAGAGCTACCTCGACATGGACAAGATCCTCGACGCCGCCAGGAAGAGCGGCGCGGAGGCGATCCACCCGGGGTACGGCTTCCTCTCGGAGAACGCCGTCTTCGCCAAGAAGGTCGAGGAGGCCGGGCTGATCTGGATCGGACCGCCCGCCTCCGCGATCGAGTCGATGGGGGACAAGATCACCAGTCGCCGCATCATGCAGGAGGCGGGAGTGCCCTGCGTTCCGGGGCTGGTGGACCCGGTCGACGACGCCGAGGCGGCCGCGCGCGAGGCCGAGAAGATCGGCTACCCCGTGGCCCTCAAGGCGGCTGCCGGCGGCGGAGGCAAGGGCATCCGCATCGTCCACTCCCCCGACGAGATCGAGTCCGGCTTCCGCACGGCCTCGGGAGAGGCGGTCTCGGCCTTCGGCGACGGGCGCATCTACCTGGAGCGCTACATCCAGAGCCCGCGCCACGTCGAGGTGCAGGTGATGTTCGACCAGCACGGCAACGGCGTGCACCTCGGGGAACGCGACTGCACGACGCAGCGCCGGCACCAGAAGCTGGTCGAGGAGGCTCCCTCGCCCGTGGTCGACGCCGAGCTGCGCGAGCGCATGGGACAGGTCGCCCTCGAGGCCGGACACGCCGTCGGCTACCAGGGCGCCGGCACGGTGGAGTTCCTCTACGACGACTCGCGCGGCGAGGCGGAGTTCTTCTTCCTGGAGATGAACACGCGGCTGCAAGTCGAGCACCCGGTCACGGAGCTGGTCATGGGCGTCGACCTCGTGCTCGAGCAGTTCCGCGTCGCGGCGGGCGAGAAGCTCGACCCCACGCTCGCCGGACGGACGCCGCGGGGGCACTCGATCGAGGTGCGCCTGAACGCCGAGGACCCGATGAACGGCTTCGTGCCCTCGACGGGCACGATCCACAACCTGCGCTGGCCCGGCGGCCCCTGGGTGCGGATCGACTCCGGCCTCTACCGCGGCATGGAGGTCGGCCTCGAGTACGACCCGATGCTCGCGAAGCTGATCGTCTGGGCGCCGGACCGGCCGCAGGCGATCGAGCGCATGCGACGTGCGCTGCAGGAGCTCAACGTCGGCGGCGTGCGCACCAGCGCGCCGGCCGCGCTCGCCGTCCTCGAGGACGAGCGCTTCCGCGACGGTCGCTTCGACACGCACCTGATCGAGACGATCGACCTGAAGGGGCGTCGGGGAGAGCACGAGGAGGCCGCCGCGATCGCCGCGGCGTTCCACCGCTGGCACGGAGCGCGCAGGCGCTCGCTCGAGGAGCGGCCCGACGTGGACGGCTGGCGCACTCGTGGACTCGCGCAGGCATCGGTCTGGAAGGCCGCCTCGGGGCGGGGAGGGGAGGCGTGAAGTACTTCGTCACGGTCAACGGTGCGGAGCACGAGGTCGAGCTCCGCGAGGAGCGCGGACGCATCGTCGTGCACTACGACGGCAAGCCCGTGCGAGCCGACTACGAGGAGGTCGATCGCCTCGGGCAGGTGGCGCTGTTCCTCGAGGATCGCTCCTACGCGGTGTCGATCGAGGGTTCGTCCCAGGAGGCGGCCGTCACGGTCGCCGGCCACCTCTACGCGGTCGAGATCGAGGACGAGCGCGAGCGCGCCGCGCACCAGGCGGACCGCGCGCGCGGAAGTGGCGGCGGAGACGTGAAGAGCGTCATGCCCGGGATCGTCGTCGAGCTGCTCGTCGAGGAGGGCCAGGAGGTCGCCGAGGGGCAACCGCTCCTGATCCTCGAGGCGATGAAGATGCAGAACGAGATCGGCGCGCCGAGCGCCGGTCGCGTGGCCAAGCTGTTCGTCCAGCAGGGCGAGGCCGTCGCGAGCGGGGCCAAGCTGGTCTCGCTCACGGCGCCGGATCCGGCGGACTGAGCGGAGCCGTCGAGGGGTCTTCCCGGCGCCCCGCGTCGGGCGAGGGCCGTCGTCCGCTGGGTCCTCGGTCCCCCGTCGGGCTCGAGAGCACGACGACTCGGGCAACTCCTTCGCGTCCGGCGGGAGCTCGGGCCGGGCTCCCGCCCGATTCGCCGAGATCCGATATCCTCTGTGGATGAAGACCTCTCCGCTTCGTTCCCTGCTGGCTGCTCTGGTGCTGCTCGTCGTCCTCGCGCTCCCGGCGCGCGCGACCTGGTCGATCGTGGTGATCAACAAGCGCACCGGGGAGGTCGGAGTCGCCTCCGCGACCTGCCTCGCGAACTTCAACCTGCGCCGCGCGCTTCCGGTCGTCGTCATCGGGAGGGGAGCGGCCGCGGCCCAGTCCGCGATCGACTCGTCCGGCGACAACCGCCGCCTGATCTGGCAGGCCTTCCGGAACCAGGACCTCACGTCGGCGGAGATCCTCGCGATGCTCGAGGCGCAGGACGGGTCCCACTCCTCGCGCCAGTACGGGATCGTCTCCTTCAACGGAGACCCGGTGACCTTCACCGGGGACAACGCCGGAGCGGCCGCGAGCGGGCGCACCGGCCAGGTGGGCGACTACGTCTGGGCGATCCAGGGCAACCTGTTGACGGGCGACGAGGTCGTCGACGCGGCCGTGGACGCGTTCGTGAACACGAACAGCGACATGAGCGAGCGCCTCATGGCGGCGATGCTGGCGGCCCGCGACATGGGCGGGGACGGCCGCTGCTCGTGCCTCACGGGAAACGCGACGGACTGCGGGGCCCCGCCGGCGTCGTTCACCAAGTCCGCCCACTGCGGCTTCCTGATCGTCGCGCGCTACGGCGACACGAACGGCGTCTGCAACCGGACCCAGGGCTGCGCCTCGGGCGAGTACTACCTGCTGTCGAACATCGCCGGCGCACGCTCCGAGGAGGACGACCCGGACCCGGTCGATCAGCTCTTCACGCGCTACGTCAACTGGCGCGACCGGCACCGCGGAGCTCCCGACGGCATCCTCTCTTCGTTCGAGTCCGTGCGCTCCGTCCCCGCGGACGGCGTGACCACGCGCACGGTGACCGTGACGCTGCGCGACATCGACGGCGTCCAGCTGCCCACGGGCGGCGCCACGATCGACGTTTCGACGGTGAGCGGAAACCCCTCGCTCGGGACCATCGGGCCGGTCGTCGACCACGGGGACGGCACTTACTCGTTCACGATCACCGCGGGCACGGCGGTGGGAGAGGAGCAGCTCGCGATCCGTGCCGAGCAGGGGGAGGTGGGGACGCTCTACCCCTACCTCGACATGCGCTACGACGCGGTGGAGTCGCTCCACTGCGGGTTCGACGCGGTGAACGTGGCGAACGGGGCGGACGTGCCGATGGTGCTCGACGTCCCGGACAGTCCGTTCCACGCCTACCTGGTGCTCGCGAGCCTCTCCGGGACCGTGCCCGGGACGACCGTCGGGCGGATCTCGATCCCGCTCAACAGCGACGCGGTCACCTGGTCGACGTTGCTCCGCGCGGGCGATCCCGGCCTGCTCCCCGGCACGATCGGCGTGACGGACGCGAACGGGCGTGCCGAGATGTCCTGTCGACTCAACTCCCAGCAGCTCCTGGCGCTCTCCGGACTGCGCCTCGACTGGGCGGGACTCGTGACCGGCCCCAACCCCCAGGCGACCAACGCGGTCGGCTTCGACATCCTCCCGTGAGCACCATGCTGCGAAAGCTCCTCCTCGCCTCTCTCGCACTCCTCTCCTTCGCCGCCTCCGCTAGCGCGACCTGGTCCATCTGCGTCGTCAACCGCAGGACGGGTGAGGTCGCCGTCGCGGGGGCGACCTGCATCGCGAACATCGACCTGATGTCGTCCATCCCGGTCATCCGGGTCGGCCAGGGCGCGGGCTGCATCCAGTCGGCCGGGTGGGAGCCGGGGCTGGTCCTGATCTACGACCTCCTCGGAGCGGGCGCGACGCCGACGGAGATCCTCTCCGCGATCCGTCAGGCGACCAACGAGGGCAACCTGCAGATCGGCATCGCCGGGATGATCGGGGATCCGGTCGCGTTCAGCGGGGGGGCCGTGGGACGGGCGAAGGGCTCGCGCGTCGGGACCTTCGGGGACTACTCCTACGCGATCAGCGGCAACGTGCTCACCGGCTCGCCGGTCTGGATCGACTGCCGGGACGCGCTCGTCGGGACCCCGGGCGACATGGCCGAGAAGGTCATGGCCGCGATGGAGGCCGCGTACCTCGCCGGGGGTGACGGTCGCTGCTCCTGCGACGACTTCCGGCCGACCTCCTGCGGGTCGCCGCCTCCGAACTTCACCAAGTCGGCGCACTGCGGCTTCATGATCGTCTCGCGCATCGGCGACACCGACCCGCCCTGCTTGATCGGCTCGGACTGCGCGCGACCCGGGAGCTACTACCTCAAGATCAACATCCGGGACGGCAACGCGGCGATGAACGACCCGGACCCCGTCCTGCAGATCCGCGACCGCTACGACGCCTGGCGAGCGAATCGCGTCGGTCTGCCGGATGCGGTGCTCTCCACGGTGAGCTCGGTGCAGTCCCTGCCGGCCGACGGTCTCACGCAGCGCACGGTCCGCGTTCGCCTGCGCGACATCGACGGGACGGACCTCTCCGCCGGAGGGGACGACGTCCAGGTCGCGACGCTCGACGGGGCGCCGAGCGCGGTCGGCGTGTCGGCCGTCACGGACCACGGCGACGGTACCTACTCGTTCACGCTCACGGCCGGTACGACGCCCGGCACGGACGAGCTGGTGATCACCGCGCAGGCCGACAACCGGCGCGTGACGCTCTACCCGTACCTCGAGGTGCGCTCGGATCCGGTCCAGCCGCTCCACGCGGGCTTCGAGACCGTGCGCGTGATGGACGGCGCGGACGTGCCGTTCGTGCTGAACCTGCCGGGCAACGCCGGCGACTCCTACCTCGTGCTGGCGAGCCTCTCGGGGACGACGCCCGGGACGACCGTGGGAGGCGTGGTCGTTCCGCTCAACACGGACAACATGACCTGGGCGACGCTGCTGCGCGCCGGGGATCCGCGGACCCTGCCCGGGAGCGTCGGGAGCCTCGACGGTTCCGGACGAGCGGAGATGGGCTTCACGCTCGGGCCCAACCAGCTCCTGTACCTCTCCGGGCTCCACGTCGACTGGGCGGGGCTCGTGTTCGGTTCGGCGGCGTCCGTCGCGACGAACGCGGTCGGCTTCGACATCCTGCCGTGAGGGCCGTTCTGCGCCGTCTGGTCCTCGGGTTCCTCGCGCTCGCCACGCTCTCGTGGCCGGTCCAGGCGACCTGGTCGATCGTGGTCGTCGATCGGCGGACCGGGGAGGTGGCCGTCGGAGGCGCGACCTGTCTCGCGAACACCGACCTCCTCGAGCTCATTCCGGCCGTGGCGGTCGGCGTCGGGGCCGGCTGCATCCAGTCCCGCGGCGACGCGCCTGCGCTCGTCACCCTCTACGACGGACTCGTGCGCGGCGACGTGCCTCCGGTCGTGATGGAGGACGTGAAGTCACTGTGGCCGAACCCCGGCGCCTACCAGGTCGGCATCGTCGCGTTCCGCGGGCGTCCCAAGACCTTCACCGGCGGCCAGGCCGGTCGAGCCGCGGGCGGCGTCTTCGGACAGGTCGGCGACTTCGCCTACGCGATCCAGGGGAACGTGCTGACGGGACCCTCCGTCTGGCTCGGGGCCGAGGCGGCCCTGCTCACGACGCCCGGCGATCTCGCCACCAAGATGATGGCGGCCATGGAGGCCGCGCGCGCGGCCGGTGGGGACGGTCGCTGCTCCTGCGACCTCGGACGTCCGACCAGCTGCGGCGATCCCCCGACCTCGTTCGAGAAGTCCGCGCACTGCGGCTTCCTGGTCGTCGCGCGGCACGGGGACCAGGACTCGCCCTGCGTCCAGGGGCCCGACTGCGCTAGTGGCGACTACTACCTGAAGCTCAACATTCGTGGCCGCGACTCGCGCAACAACGCTCCGGACCCGGTCCTGCAGCTGCAGAACCGCTTCGACGCCTGGCGGACGACTCTCGTGGGGGAGCCGGACGCGATTCTCTCGGAGGTCGTCGCGGTGCAGGCGGTCCCGGCGGACGGCCGGACGCGACGGACGGTGACGATCCGGCTGCGCGACGTGAACGGCGAGGCGCTGGTCGCCGGCGGGGACCAGGTGCGCGTCGAGACCGAGGACGGGGGGCCGCCGCTCGCGAGCCTGACGCCGGTCACCGACCACGGAGACGGCAGCTACAGCTTCGAGCTCACCGCCCCCGACGCGATCGGAGCGGAGCGCCTGATCGTCACCGCGCTCGCGAACGGTCGGCGGATCCACCTCTATCCGTACCTCGACGTGGCCTACGAGCCGGTCGCCCCGCTGCACGTCGGCTATCGCGAGGTGCGAGCGTCGACCGCACCGGACGTTCCGTTCCTGCTCGACGTCCCGAGCGCAGCGGGGCAGCCCTACGTCGTGCTCGCGAGTCTCTCCGGGACGTCCCCTGGGACCGTGGTGGGGGGCGTTCCGATTCCGCTGAACACGGACGGCCTCACCTGGTCGACCCTGCTCCGCGCGGGAGACCCGAACGTGCTCCCGGGCACCATCGGCGTGCTGGACGGTCTGGGGCGCGCGGAGGCGTCGCTCTCGCTGCGTCCGCGCCAGATGCTCTACCTCAGCGGGCTGCACCTGGACTGGGCCGGGCTGGTCTTCGGCGGACCCCAGGCGGTCGCGACGAACCCGGTCGGGTTCGACGTGGTCCCCTGATTCGCGGGGCCCGCTCCCGCGGCACGCGCGGTTCGGGCTGCTAGACTCCGTCGATGGCGACCCTCGACACCCTGTGCGACTGGATCGACATCGATTCGGTCACTGGCGGCGAAGCCGACTACGGCGACGCCCTGATCCAGCGGCTCGAAGCCCTGGGCTTCGCGGCGGAACGGCAGGTGGTGGAGCCCGAGCGCTTCAACGTCCTCGCCCGTGCTCAGGAACCGCTGGTCGTCTTCTGCACGCACCTCGACACGGTCCCGCCGTGGTTCGGTCCGAGTCGTGAGGGCTCGACGATCCACGGTCGCGGAGCCTGCGACGCGAAGGGCCCCGCTCTGGCGATGATCGAGGCGGCACGTCGCCTGACCGAGTCCGGCGAGGAGCGCGTCGGGTTCCTCTTCACCGTGGGGGAGGAGACGGACGGGGCCGGCGCCCAGTACGCGGACGACCACCGCGCGGCTCCGTGGGCGCCGCACTACACCATCGTCGGCGAGCCGACGGACAACCGCTTCATCCAGGGCGGCAAGGGCGTCTACAAGTGCAAGCTGCACGCGAAGGGCGTCGCGGGACACAGCTCGGAGCCCATCGGTCCGTCCGCCATCCACGAGCTCGTCGGCGCGATCCACCGGATGCTGTCGGACGAGTGGGGAGACCACGAGCTCTTCGGTCGCGGCACGATCAACTTCGGGGAGATCGAGGGTGGTCTGGCGGCGAACGTGGTCGCTCCGAAGGCGACGGCGAACGTGCTCGTGCGCGCCGTCGAGGAGCCCGCCGTCGTCGAGGCGCGCATCGCGCGTCACCTCGGGGACAACGTGGAGCTCGTCCCTTCGAAGGGCTACGGCCCGGTCGAGTTCGTCGTGCCGGACGGAGGCGACGGTCCGGTCGTCGCATTCGGCACGGACGCGCCGTTCCTGCGCAGCTGGGGTCGCCCGCTGCTGTACGGACCGGGGAGCATCCGCGACGCGCACACGTCGCACGAGAAGCTCACGGAAGCCTCCTTCGACCAGGCCGTCGCGGACTACGAGCGGGTCGCGCGGCAGCTGCTCGAGCGCGTCGACGCGGGCTCGTGAGCGCGCGGCCGACGGGGAAGGCGCTCCTGGACGCGCTCGAGTCCGGAGAGGTGCGCGTCGCCGAACCCCACGGCGACGACTGGCACGTGCACGCCTGGGTGAAGGAGGAGATCCTCGCCCTGTTCCGGACCAGTGACGTCGTCGCGCTCGGTGAGGACCGCGCACTCTGGCCGTTCGTGGACAAGGAGGCCTTCCCGGTGCGCTCCTTCGACGGCAGCGAGGGCGTGCGGCTCGTTCCCGGTGGATCGGCCGTCCGGCGCGGCGCGTACGTCGGGGCCGGGACCGTCCTCATGCCGCCCTGCTACGTGAACGTCGGCGCCCACGTCGGCGCCGGATCGATGATCGACAGCCACGCGCTGGTCGGCTCCTGCGCCCAGGTCGGCGCGCGCGTGCACGTGTCGGCGGGGGCCCAGATCGGAGGCGTGCTGGAGCCCGTGGGCTCGCAGCCCGTGATCGTCGAGGACGACGTGCTGGTCGGCGGACAGTGCGGGCTCTACGAGGGCGTGCGCGTGCGCGAGCGCGCCGTGCTGGCCTCGGGCGTCGTGTTGACGGCCACCACGCGCGTGTACGACCTCACCGAGGAGCGAGAGCTGGAACGCCCGCTGGTGATCCCCCGCGGAGCCGTCGTGGTCCCGGGCTCGCGCCCCGCGGGCGGCGCCTACGCGGAGCGCGAGGGGCTGTCGATGTCCTGCGCTCTGATCGTCAAGGTCCGCGACGCGGCAACGGACGATCGGACGGCGCTCGAGGAAGCGCTGCGCTAGCGACGGCTCAGCGCAGGACCTCGTTCCCGAGCATCGTGCGCACGGTGCGGACGACCCGGTCGGAGGTCATGCCGAGCTGCTCCAGCACGAAGTCCCCGGGCGCAGACGCGCCGTAGCGATCGATGCCGACCGCGACGCCCTCGCGACCCAGGTAGCGCTCCCAGCCGAAGGTCGCGCCCGCCTCGATCGAGACGCGGGCCGAGATGGACGCCGGGAGGACCGCTTCCTTCCAGGCGGCGTCCTGGTCCTCGAAGAGCTCCCAGCTCGGCATGGAGACCACGCGCGTCTCGATGCCCTGGGCCTGCAGCTCCTTCTGAGCACGGAGCGCGACGTGCACCTCGGCGCCCGTCGCGATCAGGATCGCGCGCGGGTCCTGGGAGTCGGAGAGCACGTAGGCACCGCGGTGCAGGCCGTCGGCCGGCGCGTGCGTCGAGCGGTCCAGCGTCGGCAGGCCCTGGCGGCTGAGGACCAGGCAGCACGGGCGCCGGTTCTCGAGCAGCATGCGTCGCCAGGCCTCGGTCGTCTCGGGGCCGTCGCAGGGACGCAGGACGACCAGGCCGGGCATCGCGCGAAGCGAGGCCAGGTGCTCGATCGGCTGGTGCGTCGGGCCGTCCTCGCCGACCGCCACGGAGTCGTGGGTGAACACGAAGCTGACCGGCAGGTGGTTCATCGCCGCCAGCCGCATCGACGGGCGCATGTAGTCGGAGAACACGAAGAACGTGCTGCAGAAGATGCGCGCGCCTCCGTGGTAGGCCACGCCGTTCGCGATGGCGCCCATCGCGTGCTCGCGCACGCCGAAGTGGACGTTCCGGCCGGCACCGGTGCGGCCGTCGAAGCTCGACTCGTCCGCCAGCGCCGTCTTGGTCGAGCAGCTCAGGTCGGCGTCTCCCCCGAACATCCACGGGACACGCTTCGCCAGCCCGTTGAGCACCTTGCCGCCGGCGGCGCGGGTCGCGACCTTCGCACCGACCTCGAACGAGGGGAGATCGGCCTCCCAGTCCTCCGGCAGCTCGCCGGCCAGCGCGAGCTCGAAGTCCCGGGCGAGGTCCGGGTGCGCGTCCTTCCAACTGGCGAACCGCTGGAGCCAGGCTTCGCGCTCGGCGGCGCCGGAGGCCAGCGAGTCGCGAAACCCGTCGCGGGCGTCGACGGGGATCGTGAACGGAGCCTCGGCCTCCCAGCCGAGCTGCTTCTTCGTCGCCGCCAGCTCGTCCGTCCCGAGCGGCGCGCCGTGGCACGCCGCGGTGCCGGCCTTCGCCGGCGACCCGTAGCCGATGGTCGTCTTGACGATCAAGAGGGAGGGGCGCGCCTCCTCCGCACGGGCGCGCTGGAGCGCCTCGTCGATCGCGTCGAGATCGGTGTCTCCGTTCTCGATCGTCTCCACGTGCCAGCCGTTCGACGCGTAGCGCGCGGCGACGTCCTCCGTAAAGTGCAGCGACGCGGGCCCGTCCAGCGTGATGTCGTTGGAGTCGTAGAGGTAGATCAGCTTGCCCAGGCCGAGGTGTCCCGCCAGCGACGCGGCCTCCTGGGAGATGCCCTCCATCAGGTCTCCGTCGGAGACGAGCGCGTAGGTGAAGTGGTCGACGATCTGGTGACCCGGTCGGTTGTAGCGCTGGGCGAGGAAGCGCTCCGCCATGGCCATCCCCACGGCGTTCGCGGTGCCCTGGCCGAGCGGCCCCGTCGTCGCCTCGACGCCGGCGGTGAGCCCGAACTCCGGGTGCCCGGGGGTCTTCGAGCCCCACTGTCGGAAGTTCCGGACCTCCTCCAGCGGGAGGTCGTAGCCGTACAGGTGGAGCAGGGCGTACAGGAGGGCGCTGCCGTGCCCGGGGGAGAGCACGAAGCGATCCCGGTCGAACCAGGCCGGGTCCCCGGGAGCGTGCTTCAGGTGGCGCTGCCAGAGCACGTAGGCCATCGGCGCCGCTCCCAGCGGCAGGCCCGGATGCCCGGAGTTCGCCTGCTCGATGGCGTCGGCGGCGAGGGTGCGGATCGTGTTGACGCAGAGCGCGTCCAGCGAGGCCTGGCTCTTGAGCATGGGATCTCCTCCCGGCTGCAGCGGATCGTGGGACCAGGCGGCGTGGTCGGAGGGCCCTCCGCCACCCGCGTTCGCCAGGATAGAGAGTCCTCCCGGCCGATCCACGCGCGGCCCGCGCGATTCCCCGGGAGCTCGCTCCAAAACGAAACCGCCGCCCTCCCGGAGGAGAGGGCGGCGGCTCGTTCGGCCCGAAGGCCGTGGACCCGCGAGAATTCCTAGGTGTCGGAGCGGACTTCCGAGCCCGCGTCCAGGTAGCGCGAGCGCTTGGCCTCGAGCTTCTCGGTGGTCAGCTGCATGCGAGCCAGGTCCTCGTAGTCGGCCTCTTCCTCTTCGTTGGCGAGGAGGTCGAGCTCCGCCTCCTGGCGACTCTTGATCTGCGAGAGGCGACCGGTGATCTGGTCGAGGCTCACGGACTCGTAGCGGCTGCACTCGTCGATCGTGCGGTTGCGCTTCTCGAGCAGCTTGATCAGGCGGTCGTTGCGGGCGATCGAGTCGATCTGGCGCGACAGAGCCATGATCTGCGTCTGGAACTCGGCGCGCTCCGTCTCGAGCTTGGTCAGCAGTTGCCCCAGGCGGAGCTGTTGCTTCTCGAGGTAGAGCAGGTCGTGGTTCGCGTCGGCGACGCGGTTGACGTGCGTGACGCGGGTGTTGCGGACGCGGTCGAGCTTGCTCTTGGCGCGGCTCGGCGAGTAGACGTGGTCGTCGAGGGTGACGGCCTTCACGGCGACGAGCTCGACCTGGGAGTCTCCCAGCTGCATGGCGAGTTGCTCCTCGAAGCGCTCGATGTCGGAGTCGCACATGGCGACGACGCGCTTGGAGATGGCGATCTCACGGTCGAGGGCGGCCACTTCGGACTGCACCTCGGCGAGGTCTCCGCGCACCTGGTTGATGCGCTTGGGGTACTCACGCTCCATCTCGCGGAGCTGCGAGCGGAGAGCGGCCGGGTTGTCGATCTTGCTGTCGATGGCTTCGATCAAGCTGCCGTGCATCGTCTCGACGGCGGCGTGCGTGCGCTCCTCTCCGATCGTCGCGAAAGCGGCCATTCCGGCCACGGCGAGGATGCCGGCGGTGCAGACGCCGAATTTGAGGGTCTTGGCGAAGAACGCGATCATGGTCAGGCTCCTGTTCGGGGGTTGTCTGTGCGGGTCCGAGGCGCGGACTCGTGCCTCGACCTACTCTTTGGGAACCGCCTCGGAGGCCTTTCACGGCAGGCGGCTTCTGCCCGGCCCTTTCCTCCGAATCCCGAATAATGGGCCCGGATCCGAGTTACAAAGGGTCCAGACGCCCTCCTGAGGCCCTCAGGAGCGTCCAACCCCCACATCGCTCGGTCCGTACGCGGGCCAGCCAGCCACCGCGATCCGTGCCCAACGATCTCACCACCAGTTTCGTCAGCCGTCTGCGAGCCCGCGAACCCGAGGCGTGGTTCGAGCTCTGGGAGAACTTCGGACCCGTCCTGCGCGCCCAGCTCGCCCGCTGGGGCCGCGGACGGATCGGCGCCGAGACGGTGAAGGACCTGTCCCAGGAGACGCTGGCGGCCCTCTCGGGGGCGATCGACCGCCACGACCCCTCCCGCGGGGCCCGGTTCTCGACCTGGCTGCTCGCGATCGCGCGGCACACGCTCGGGGACGAGATCGACCGCCGCATGGCCCAGAAGCGGGGGAGCGGGGTGAAGCCGGTGTCCCTCGAGGACGCCGGGGATCGGTCCGGGGTCGTCCCGCGGCCGGACGACGCCTACGAGCGCGAGGTCTTCGAGGCCAAGGTCGCCGCCGCCCTGCGGGCCGCCGAGCGGGACGCGGGCTTCGGAGACTTCAACATCTATAGGATGCGGATCCTCGAGGGGCGCTCCGGCAAGGAGGTCGCCGGCTCCCTGGGGACGAGCGAGGCGACCGTCAGCCGCCGTCTGACCGCCGTGCGCGGCAAGATCCGGGAGCGGCTCTTCGAGATCTTCTCGAAGTACTCGTTCACGGAAGAGGAATGGGAGGAGCTCTCGCGAAACGGGCTCGACCTGAATCCCACCAAGAAGGACGAGACCAGCTTCGACGAGGCCGTTGCGGAGATCTACCACCGCTTCAGCCGCTCCGGAGCGTCTCCTGGCTCCTCGAACACGGCAGCGGGGGGCCGGCTGCTTCGCACTGACCGCCCCGCCTGCGCCGCCGAGCAGGTGTCACCGACTCCCTGAGGAGCCCGACCGATGGAGATCGCCCTTCTGCTCTTCCTGCCTATCGTCGCGATCTTCGCGGCGGTGACCTGGATCGTCTGGCAGGTGGGGAAGGGGCTGCGGTTTCTTCTGGCGCGGCTGTTCCGGGGGCTCGGCAGGCTCCTGCGCCGCGTGCTCGGCTTCGTGCGCGCCGAGCTGGTCGAGGTGATCCAGTTCGCGGGCACGCTCTTTACGCTCATCGCGCTGCTCCCGCTCACGCTGATGAACTTCGTCATCGGGCGCTGGGCGACGGCCAAGCACTACGGGCTGGCGATCCAGGACGAGCTCGCGAGCGCGGGCCTCGGGCTGTACCGCATCGGCCTCGCGAATCCGGCGCGCTTCCTGGGGCTGGCAGGGCTCCTGGACGGCGTGGAGCGCCGCATCCCGGAGGTCGTCGAGCGGGCTCCGCGCAAGCTGAGCAAGCGCGGCGCGCTGCAGTTCGACGGCTACACCGTCACCGGGACGCTCCCGGCCGGCGGCTCCGGCGCCCAGCTGTTCCTCGCGCGCCCCAAGCCGGACACGGTCGAGCGTCTCGGCGGCGAGGGCCGGGAGGTTCCGGACGAAGTCGTGATCAAGTCCTTCGCGCTGGTCCAGGGGTCGACCCTGCCGCAGATCGTGCGCGAGAGCCGTGCCCTGGAGGCGGCCAACCGTCTGGGCCTGGTGCTCGAGCACCACCTGGACCCCGAGCGCTTCTTCTACGTGATGCGCTACGTCAAGGGCGAGGACCTCGACGTCGTCATCCAGCGCATGCACCAGCGCTCCGAGCCCGCCGGTCTCGGCGACGCGGACCTGGGCAAGGTGCTGGTCTACGGGATGGACCTCCTGCGCAACCTCGACCGCTTCCACACCGGCGGTCTGTGGCACAAGGACGTCAAGCCGAAGAACCTGATCGTCGCCGACGATCGCGCCCACCTGGTCGACTTCGGGCTCGTGACTCCGCTGCAGTCCGCGCTCACCTTGACCACGCACGGCACCGAGTACTACCGCGACCCGGAGATGGTGCGCCTGGCCATGCAGGGCGTGAAGGTGCACGAGGTGGACGGCGCGAAGTTCGACCTCTACAGCGCGGGCGCCGTGCTGTTCTCGATGATCGAGAACTCCTTCCCGGCGCACGGCAGTCTCTCGCAGCTCACGAAGCGCTGCCCCGAGACGCTGGCCTGGGTCGTGCGCCGCTCGATGGCCGACATCGAGTCGCGCTACCCGAGCGCCTGGGAGATGCTCGACGACCTCGCCGCGATCGCCTCTGCTCCGGACCCCTTCGCGCTCCGGCCCGCGGACCTTCCGTCGGTGCAGCGCGGCGAAGCGACCGAGCGCGCGCCGGTCTACGGGTTCGCGGAGGAGACCACGTCCCCGGCAGCCGAGCCCGTCTCCGAGCCGGCCACGGTCTCGGCCGCGCCGGAACCCGAGGTCGTCGTCTCGCCGTACCTGCTCGCGGAGCAGGCGCCCGCCCGTCGCCGGGAGCCCTCGGAGCGCAAGCTTCGTCGCGGGCGTCGCGTGCTCGCGGCCGGCGTGACGAGCGTGGCGTTCCTCTGCCTCTTCGGGATGTTCCTGTCCGAGCTCGCCGACAGCCGTCGCCGCTCCGCGCGCCAACACCGGCGCCCGGACACCGAGGTTGCTCTGCGCCCCGCCGAGCGCGCCCCTTACGAGACCGCCCAGGCGATCGCGCGGGAGTTCTCCACGAGCGCGGGCGACGTGCGTGCCGCCTCCGAATCGGTGGCCGAGCACCGACCCGCGGAGGCCCGCGCCGTGAGCGCACCGAAGGCCGACGAGCGTCGCCGCGGCGCCGCGCTGTCCGAGGATCCGCGCCGCGTGATGGTGCGCGACGATCCCTCGAACCAGGCGGGCTGGCGTGTCCAGCAGCACTGGGAGGAGAAGCTGCGCGACCGCGGTCACGACGTGATCGACGCGGGCGACACCGACCTCTTCAGCCGGGTCCTGGTCGCCGTCGGCAACGGCCACATGCACGATCCGGACACCCGCAGCCAGGTGCAGAGCTTCCTGGACGAGTCCGACCTGGTCGACGTGATCGTCTGGATCGACGCCGACGAGCAGGTGCAGGTCCTGCAGAGCGAAACGCACGCTCAGTAGCTTCTCCCTGGCGGCCGGACCGAAAGCCCGCGAGGATGGGGGCATGCGGATCCTGGCTCCCGGCTTCCTCGCGCTCCTCTGCACCACGACCGTCGGTGCCCAGGAGGCGCTCCCGCTGACGTCCGGAGAGACCTACGAGGGGAGCCTGGACGTCGGCCTGTTCGGGCAGGGCCTGCAGGACTTCGTGATCGAGGTGCCGCGCGAGGCGATCGCGCTCGACGTCCAGCTGCGCTGCCGGGAGGTCGACCTCGACGTCTACGTCACCTACCTCGGGGAGGCCTTTCTCGGCGAGGAGCTCTCGGGTACGGACTTCGGCGTCGAGCGAGTCGTCGTCGACTTCGTCAGCTCCTATCCGCTCCGCACGGGCAAGTACGAGGTGTCGGTGCAGTACGCCGGGACCCCGCTGCCGGTCTGGGAGGGCAAGAAGCTCGACTCCGCGGACTTCTCGCTCACCGCCACCCTGCACGGGCCGCGCGTGGACGCGGTGGTGGAGCCCGGAGTGCGGACCCGGGCCGTCATCGACGCGCCGGCGCGGCGGCTCCGAACCTTCCAGGTGGAGGTGCCGGACGAGGCGAACGCGCTCCGTATCGACATCACCGAGACCTTCGGGGACCTCGACCTCTACGCACGCCGGAGCGGACCGATCCTGCGGCGGGGCCAGGTGACCCACGAGGCGACCAACGTGTACGGGCGGGAGACGCTCGTCGTCACGCGAGGGGGCCGGCCGAAGCTGCTGCCCGGCACCTGGTACATCGACGTCGTCGACTACGGCAGCCGCGCGGGCCGGGTTCCCTTTGAGCTCCTCGTCAGCTTCGACGCGGAGGCGCCCGAGGAGCTCCTCGCGCTCCCGGAGCCGCTCGCGACCGAGGGACTCGAGCCGCTCGAGCGCGCCGCCGCCGCGGTCGTCGACCTCTACGCGGGGAACTCGCAGGGCAGCGGGACCTTCCTGTCCCGCGACGGGTGGATCCTCACCAATGCGCACGTGGTGAGCGACTACGCGGATCGCCCGATGCCGGACGTCGTGGTGGCGCTCCCCTCGCGCCTCGACCTGCCTCCGGTGGAGACCTTCCGCGCGCGCGTGGTCGAGTTCGACAGGCGCCTCGACCTCGCGCTGCTGCACGTCGAGAGCGGTTTCTACGGTCAGCCTCTTCCGGACGGATACCGGTTCCCGTCCGTCGAGGTCGCGCGCGAACGTCCGCGGCTGGCCCACCCGATCTGGGTCCTCGGCTATCCCTGGATCGGCGGGAGCGGTGGGCGCGTGTCGGTCACGCTGACCGGCGGTGTGATCTGCGGCTTCGATCACACCGGCGGGACCTCGTTGATCAAGACCGACGCCGAGGTCTCGGAGGGCAACTCCGGTGGGGCCGCGGTGGACGCCCAGGGCCGTCTCCTGGGGGTCCCGACCTCGGTCATGGAGGACGGCTCCAGCCAGATCTCGTTCGTGGTCCCCATCACGAACGTTCCCGAGTCCTGGTGGGAGCACGTCCGGTCCGCGCAGTAGAGGGAGCCGGCGGCGGCCCACGCTTTCCGCCGGCGAAGTTCGAGGGAGGACCTAGACTGGAGCGGTCCCGGGACCTCCCGGGACGCCCGCCCGAGCGGAGAGCAAGGGAGGGGACTCCGAAGGGGCGTCCTCTCCTGGCTTCCCTCAGCCGTCCCCCTGGGACGTGAGCCGTCGGGTCTCGGCGTAGTCGTGGACCGCCGGGGCCATCCGTGCCCGACTGGCCGCGACCTCCTCCGCCTGGTCCAGCGCGAGGGCCAGCCAGATCAGCTCCTCGCGCTCGTCGCCGAGCCACGCGTCCACGGCCCAGCGCACGAGAGCGGTCCTGTGTTCGCGAATCTCCACCGGATCGTCGAGGTACTTCCAGTGGAAGAGGATCCGGTTCTTCTCGATCATCGCGCGCACGAGGTTCTCCTTCACGCGACTCTTGATCGTGCCGCGGTGGTGGTGCTCCACGATCGAGCTGGGGACGTAGAGCACGCGCTTGCCCTCGCGCCAGGCGCGCCAGCCGACGTCCACGTCTTCCCAGTAGAACGGCTCGTAGATCGGGTCGCAGCCGCCGGCCGCGACGAACTCGCTGCGGCGCAGCAGGCAGGCGCCGCCGATCCCGTAGGCCACGGGGCGGTTCCCGTCCTGGAACTCGCGCGCGCGGCCCTCGAGTCCGGGCTGGCCCACCTCGGCCAGTCCGCGGCGCACGCGAATCTCCGTCACCGACTCGATCTCGTCGGCGCGGCCGTGCAGGAGGATCTGCGGGACGACCGAGTCGACGTCGTCCTCGAGCGCTTCGATCAGCGGCTCGAGGAAGCCCGCCCGGATCACGACGTCGGGGTTCATGCAGAACACCAGCTCGTGCTCGGCGTGGGTGACCCCGTCGAGCAGGGCCTTCCCGAACCCTCCGTTCTCGGCGCGCGCATGGACGCGGACGGACGGGTAGTGCTCCGCCATCCACGGGCGCAGCTTGTCCTCGCCGGTGTCGTCGACCACCAGGATCTCGTCCCCGAGGTCCCTGCGCGCGAGGTCGCTCAAGAGCGGAGGCAGGCTGCGGTCGAACAGGCCGGTGTCGAACAGGGAGGGGATGACGATCGAGACGGGGCTCATGCGGATCCTCCGCGGTCCGGATCCCAGGTACGGGCTTCGCGACCGAGACGCGTCCAGCGCGCGAGCAGCCCGTTTCGCGCGAGCGCGGCCGCGCCCTGCATGGCGGACCGTCTGCCCACGAGTTCGCGCAGGCCTTCGAGCAGCAGGGGACCGGCCTCGTGCTCCATCCGGCGCAGCTCCTCCGGGGGCGTCTCGTCGGGAGCGCGC
This sequence comes from uncultured Planctomycetaceae bacterium, assembly GCA_964509445.1. Classification (GTDB taxonomy): domain Bacteria; phylum Planctomycetota; class UBA1135; order UBA1135; genus CAZDYS01. Next base: position 849 of record CAZDYS010000017.1, on the reverse strand, counting down.
CCGTGGCGCTCGAGGTCCTCGGCCAGGGAGCCGAGCAGCTCCGCGCGGACCTCCGGAGTCAGCTCGCGACTGACGCGGTAGAGGTCGTCGACCGCGGAGCGCGCCCGCTCGTGGTCCGCCTTGCGCTCGGCCAGCGCCCAGCGCGCCTCGGCCTCGCGTTCCGTGGCGGACTCCCGCAGCCAGCGGACCTCCTCCTCCTTGCCGCTCAGGACGCTCTTCAGCCACTCGCTCTCCTTGCGAAGGGCCTCGACACTCTCCTCGGTGTTCTCGAGGGTCGCACGGAGCCACTCCACCTCCTGCACGCGGTTCTCGAGCTCGCCCTCGCGCCAGGCGAGCTTCTCGCGAAGCGCCTCGACGGTCTTCTCGTAGGAGTCGACCGATCGCTGGAGCCACTCCTTCTCCCGCCGCAGGTCCTGCAGGAGGACGCGTGCCTTCGAGCCCGTGGCCAGCGCCTCGGTCGAGAGCTCCGAGGAAGCGTCGGGCTCGTCGGACAGGAACGTGCCCACGGAGCCCAGCCGAGAGAGCACGTCGCGGAAGAGCTCGCGCAGCGGCATCGCGGCGAGCTCCTGGTAGCGCTTCCCGCAGGACTCGAGGCTCGGAGGAAGCTCGAGCTGCTCCGCGTTCGGCAGCTTCTCGAGCTCCTGGAGGTAGACGCGCTCCAGCTCCTCGGCCTGCGTCGCGATGCTCTTGACGGGCTGGATGCCCGCGACGAGGCGCTCCAGCAGTCCGTCCTCGGACTGCAGCCGGCGGATCGCCTCGGCGAGCGACTCCGCGTCGCCCGGTGCGAACAGGAGGCCGTCTCGTTCGTGGGCGACGCTCTCCGGCAGCGCGCCCAGGTCACTCGCCAGG
>CAZDYS010000016.1:0-19758 GCA_964509445.1 uncultured Planctomycetaceae bacterium | reverse complement strand
GGATCCCGCGCGGGCTCGAGCCCAGCTTCAGGTAGCGGTTGATCGAGGGGATCGGGTTGTCGTCGCCGGGGTGCGTGGCCTTGACCAGCCGCACGGCGTAGCGCTTCACGTGCTCGGCCACCACGACCTCCCGCACGAGCTCGCGCATGCGCAGGATGTCCTCTCCGCGAAGCACGGCGTCGACCTGGGGGACCTCCGTGGTGGTGGTCCGGTCGACGACCTCCATCAGCTCGTCCTCGCCCAGGTAGCCGACCTCGAGCTTGAACAGGAACCGGTCGACCTGCGCTTCCGGCAGCGGATAGGTCCCCTCCATCTCGATCGGGTTCTGCGTCCCGAGGACGAAGAACGGCTGGTCGAGCGAGTAGGTCGTGCCGCCGACGGTCACGCGGTGCTCCTGCATCGCCTCCAGCAGCGCGGACTGCGTCTTCGGCGTCGCGCGGTTGATCTCGTCCGCGAGCACGATGTTGGCGAAGACCGGGCCCTGCTGGAACTTGAACTCCTTCGAGCCGTCCTCGCCGAGCACGAGGATGTTCGTGCCGACGATGTCCGCGGGCATCAGGTCCGGGCTGAACTGGATGCGCGAGAAGTCGAGCGCGAGCGCCTTCGAGAGCACGCGCACCAGGGTCGTCTTCCCGATCCCCGGGACGCCCTCGAGCAGGACGTGGCCCCCCGCGAAGAGTCCGGTCAGCGTCTTCTCGACGACGTCCGAGTACCCGACGACCTCCTTCGCGATCTCGGTCTTCAGCTTGGCGAACTTCTCCTGGAAGTCCGCGACGCGTTCCTTGGCCTCAGCGGCGTCGGCGATCATGGGCGTGGTGCTCCGGGCGTGGGGATCCGGAGCGGAACTCCGGAAGGTGGGAGGGCGAGGCTTGCTCGCCCCGGCCGTAGCGGGACCGGCCGGGGCGAGAGGGACGAGGGGCGCGAGCTATTCTTCCTCGCCCGACGTGTCGCCGGTCGAGGGAGACGAGGCGGACTCGTCCGGTTGGATACCGTCGAAGTAGCGCTCGAGGTAGCGCTTGTAACCGGCCGGCACGTCCTGGCGCTGGATCGTGTCCTCGGCGGCCCTCTTCTCGGAGAGGAACACCTCACGAGCCTCGCGCGCGGACTTCGAGCCGTCGTTCGCCACCTTCGTCTGGGTGAACGAGCTCTTGCCGGTGGTCTGACGGATGGTCACCTTCTCGCGGATCCCGTCGGATTCGGTTCTGGTTTCTTCCTCACCGAGGAAGTCCCGGATGCTCGCCGTCCCGATGCCTTGCTGCGGGCGGAGGTGCAACCGAGGTCGGCCAGCTCACGGCTCGCCGGATTGGGAGGCAGCTCACGGCTCCCCCTTCTCGCACTCCTCTCACGGTTCGCCCGGCTCGATCGCGGCCGGGTCGAACTCGTCGAGGTCGCCGAGCTCACCGTCGAAGTCGTGCAGGAAGTCGATGGCCTTGCCGAGGAAGTTGAGGTCCATGTCGAGCTGCATCAGCTGCATCAACTTGGCCTCGACCTCCTTGAGCTTCTGGATCAGCTCCTCGAGCTCTTTCAGCTCCTCCGGAGAGGCGCCTTCCTTGCGCTTCTTCTCCAGCTCCTTCTGGAGCTCTTCCAGCTTCTCGCGGAGCTTGTTCAGCGCCTGCTGGTAGTCGCCCTGCTGGAGATGCGGGTCCATCTCCTGCTTGGCGGTGTTCTCCTGGAGCGACTTCAGGAGCTCCTTGAGCTTCTGCTCGAGGTCCTTCTGCTGCTCCTCCTCCTTCTGGAGCTGGTCGAGCAGCTTCGAGACCTCGGCCTGCGTGTCCTTCTTGTCGACCTTCTCGTTGTCGAGCTCGGCCTTGAGCTTCTCGAGCTCTTCGAGGATCTCCTTCGAGCGCTTCGAGAGCTTCTTGTCGCGCTCCTCGGAGAGCAGGTCCTCCAGGAGCTCGATGCGGTCCTCGAGCGTGCCGACGAACACCTCGTCGGCCTGCGCCTCGGGCGCGAGCAGCGCGGGCAGGAAGATCGCCGCCGCGACCAGGAGGGCGGGCACCGGCAGCCAGCGCCCCTCCTTCGGCAGGTCGTAGGGGTAGACCGACTCGGCCGGCGTGCCGGCGGCCACCTGGGCCGCCTCGGCGCGCAGCACCTCGACCATCGGGCCCGCCGCGTCCTTCAGCTCGATCGAGCTGGAGACGCGGTCCGCCAGACCACCGGCATCGTCGTAGGCCTTCGCGTGGGCGACCTCGTCCGGCGCCAGCAGGCCGGAGACGACCAGCGCGACGAGGGCCGTCAGGCCGAGACACACGAGGAGCGTGGGCGCGACTCCGACCTCCGGGAAAAAGGCGAGCGTCAGCGCGGCTCCGAAGAGCACGTAGAACAGGCCGCGCAGGCCGGTTCGAAGCAAGCTGACCCGCCACCAGCGCCCGCGCAGACGCGCGATGCCGCTTCGGACCGGGTCGTTCTGGTTGTCCACCATGGGAGCCTCCCTCGTCCTGGATGAGGACCACGTCACTGTAGCAACTCCTCGGCTCGCGGGGCGTGTTTCGACGTGGAGTCCCCCACCAGCGCACGGCGCAGACGCGGATGAGACTCCCCGGCCTGCCCCAGGGCCGCCAGCGCGAAACCCTGCCCATACAAGAGCGCGGCGTCCGGGGGCGAGCCCTGGATCCAGCCGCGACGCTCGGCCTCGAGAAAGCGATCTCGTGCGCGGGACGGATCGCCCGCGGCGAGCGCGACCCAGCCCTCGACCTCGATGCGCTCGCGCACCACCGCAGGACTCGCGGTCGGGATGGCCTCCAGGTCGCGTAGCGCGCGCCCCGGATCGTCGAACTCCTCGAGGAAGAGCTCGGCCCGGCGACGCAGGATCGGTGCGACGAGCGCGGCGTCCGCGAGCTCCTCGTCGAGGGCCTCGCGCCACCGTTCGGCCCAGGCGAGCCGGCGCTCGTCGTCGCCGTGCTCCCGGTACAGGTCGCACATCGCGCGGTAGACGAAGGTCTCGTCGCTCTCCTCCAGGTCGGCCTCCAGCGCGATCTCCGCCACGCGCTCGCAGTCCGCGAGCCGCCCGTGCTCCCGATAGGCCGACAGGATCTGCAGGATCGGCTTCCACCCCCAGCGCTGGATCACGCTCATGGAGCGCGAGATCTCCTCGAGCTTGCGCGCCTCCTCGCCACGCCCCAGCGCGGAGAGCGTCACCATCAGGTTGCGACGGGCGGACTCCTCCTGGTCGTTCACCTCGAGCCCCGTGTCGCCGCTGGTGCTGAAGTAGCTGATCGTCTGCGCTCCCGTGCGCGAGCTCCCCGACCAGGCGAAATCCACCTTCGCGAGCGGGCCGCGCTTCGACTCGCCGCCTCCGACGCGCACGTAGCTGCGCTGCTGACCGCTGGAGGTCGGGACGGAGGAGACGTAGGAGCGGTAGACGTCCTCGAGCAGCGGGAGCGCTTCTTCCCAGCGCTCGAGGCGCATCAGGACGGTCGCGACGCGCGACTTGCGCTGGACGTCGTCCGGTTCCTCCTCGAGCTCCCGGCGTCGGTGCTCCAGCACCTCCTCCCAGCGCTCCTCGGTGCTCAGGATCCGCACCAGCATCGGCAGCATCACCGGATCCTCAGGATGTCGCGAGAGCTCGTCCTCGATGCGCGCGACGAGCTCCTCCGTTCGTCCCTCCTCCTCGAACAGCCGGATCAACAGGCTGGCCGTCGAGCTGATGCTCGAGGATCGGCTGGTCGTGTAGTAGTAGGAGTTGTTCGACATGCCCACCAGCGAGCGGCCGGGCTCCAGGACGGACTGCCAGAGCTCCTCCAGGACGGAACGGTCCCCGGCGCGGTAGCGCATCTCGAACGCCTGGTGCTCGTAGTTGCGCCGGTTCCAGCGATCGAACACCGCGAGGAACCGCTGCATGCGCGCGTACTCCTCGAAGAAGCCGTGGCTCTGGAGCCAGCTCAGCGTGCTCCAGGAGCGCCGGAACGGACTGTTGCTGTAGTTGTAGTAGTAGGCCGCGAGGTCGCGGTGTCGCGTCCCCAGCCGACGCTCGTCGACGCGCAGGGCGGCGGCCTCGTCCCCCAGCAGGAGGTGCTGGCGCTTGATCGCGTTGACCTGGCGTTCGATCGCCGAGTCCGCGGACCACCCCTGCCGTTCGAGCCCGCGCTCGCGGTCGAGCAGCTCGACGAGCCGCTCGAGGGCGACCAGCGCGTCCTCGTGACGCCCCACCTCTTCGTAGCAGCTCGCGAGAGACTCGAGCACGAGCTCGTCCTCGGGCTCCACGGCGAAGGCGGCCTCGAGCGGCGCGATCGCCTCCTCCCTGCGACCGAGCCAGTACAGGTACGTGCCCAGCCGCCGAGCCGGTCCGCGCTCCCCGGGCTGCGCGCGGTGCGCCTCCAGGAGACGCGGGGACTCACCGAGCTCCTCGTCGAAGCGACGCGCGGCGCGCGGGCCGACGCTGAGCGCGTCGTAGAGCGCCGGATCCTCGAGGAGGCCGTAGAGCCGGTCGAGGGCCGCGCGTCCTCGCTCCAGCTCGAGCTCCATGCGGACCGCCAGTCCGTGCGCGCCGGCCCCTCGCGGGTCGAGCGTGATCGCGAGCTCGGCCTCCGCCAGCGCCTCCTCCCAGCGCTCGATCTCGGCGAGCTGTTCGCCGATCGCGAGCACCGCCTCGTAGCCCTCGGGATCGGGGTAGGTCCGCCGCAACACTTCCTTCGCCCGGTCGAGCTCGCCGCGCTTCGCGAGCACGCGCGCGAGCTGCGTGCCGTACTGCTCGCGCTCCCACTCGTTCACGTTGCCCTCGAGCAGCTTCTGGTAGGCGTCGAGCGCACCGTCCTCGTCGCCGCGCACGAGCTTCATGCGGATGAGGTAGGGACGCAGCGCCTTGGCCTGGTCGGGCTTGGTCTCCACCAGGCGTTCGACCGTGGCCACGGCGATCTCGTCACGCTCCAGCTCGATCGCGAGCTGGACCAGGAGCTTCGCGAGCGCGTCGTCGTTCGGGTCCTTCTCCGCCTCGGCGACGAGCTCCGCGAAGTACTCCGCGAGCGTTCCGCGCCGACGATGGAGCTGGACCAGAAACTGACGCTGCTGCGCCCCGTGCCCGGAGAGCACCTCGGCCGTCTCCGCGCGCTCGATCGCGCGGTCCAGGTCCCCGGCCTCGACGTCGAGCTCCGCCAGTCGCCGCAGGGTCGGGAGCTTCTCGTTGCCGTCCTGGTCCTCGATCCACTCCTCCAGCTGCTCGGCCGCCAGGTCGCGCAGCTCGTGCAGCTCGTAGAGCGTCGCCAGCACGCCGCGGTTCTCGTCGAGGTCCTCCTCGGAGAACAGCTCCGCCCACCGCGCGAGCGCTTCCTCCCGTCGCCCGAGCTCGAACAGGAGGCTTCCGATCGCCGCGTCCAGCGCCACGGTCTCGCTGACGTAGCCGATGCTGGTTCCAGAGCGGCGACTCTTGGACGCCACGCCGAGCTCCTCGAGCCGCAGGAGGTAGTCGAGCGCGGCCTGTCGGTCCGCTCGCTGCCGCGCGAGCTCGACCAGCGCGGGGTACAGCCACAGGTAGCCGTCGTCCTCCTGCACGAGCACGTCGATGTCCTTCTCCAGCGCGAGCACGTCGCCCGCCGCGAGCGTCGCGGCGAGCCGCAGGATCACGGGACGCGCCGGGAACTCCTCCGCCCACTGCGTGGACAGCCGCTCGACCGCGTCCCGCGTGACCTCCCGATCCGGGATCGCGCGGAGCGTTCCCGCGAGCTCGCTGAACCGCGCGAGACGGGAGGTGTGGTCGGTCGCCTCCTCGAAGCGCTCGAAGATGTCCTCCACCGCCCGGTCCGGCTGCCCCTCCAGGAGGTCCAGCTCGGACAGACGCTTGCGCGCCTGGTAGGAGGCGTTCGAGTCGGGGCCCATGGCCTCGATCTCCTCCTCGAGGACCGCGCGCCCGCGTCCGAGGTCCCCGCGCTCGAGCCAGAAGGACGACGGGGCGTACTGGATCGACCCGCCCCAGCGGCGCTCGACGACGCGGTCGAAGAGCTCGTCGATCTCCTCCGGCGGCGCCCCGCGCTCCAGCTTCCACTCCGAGATGCGGACGGCGAGCTCGAACCGCTTCTGCGCGCTCTTCTCCTCGTCGAGCTCCTCGAGCAGGCGCTCCTCGAGCTCCTCCACGCGTCCGAGGACGGTCAGCGTGTCCTTGACGAACTGCGTGACGTCCGCCTGGTGCGGCGCGATCTCCTTCGCCGCTCGCCCCGCTGCGAGCGCTTCCTCGAAGCGACGATCCCGGTAGAGGCGGCGCGCCAGCTTCATGCGCGTCCGGACGTTCTTCGGATCCTCCTCGACCGCGGCCGCGAGATCCTCGACCGTCTCGGTGCTCGTCAGGCCGAGCCGCGCTTCCAGGCGGTCGAGCTCCTCGATCGCCTGGGTCGTCGTGTAGTAGCGCCGGTTCCCGCGGTTGACCACGCGCTGGAGGATCTTCTGCGCCTCCTCCAGTCGCTTGGTCTGGATCAGCGCGCGCGAGTACTCCAGCGCCGTCTCGTCGTCGTCCGGATCGTAGGAGTGCAGGAGCCGCAGGATCGGCAGCGCGTCCTTGCCCAGCTGGTAGCCCTGGACGACCTCGAGGATCTCCCAGCTCATCCAGCGGAACGTGTTGGCGTCCTCGCGCGCCAGCTTCGCGAGCACGTCGGCCGCCTCCTTCGCGTCGTCCCGGTCGAGGTGCAGCTGGACGATCTTCATGTAGTCCGGCTTCAGCTCGTAGAGTCCGGTGTTGTTGCGGCCGCCGCGGCCTCCCCCGAAGTAGCCGTAGTACCCGAAGGAGTTGTAGCCGCCGCCGCCCGTGGCCGGCGGGGTCGGCGCGAGCACGCGTCCCTCGGGCTCGAGGTCGTGCTGCACGTAGCGGTTGAGCTCGCGCTTCTTCTCGATGATCCCGTAGCGCTCGGCGATCGCCTCGTCGACGCGGCCGGCGCGCATGTGCAGCGCGGCGACCTGCTCGCGCACGGGGAAGTCGTCGTCGAGGCGTTCGGCGACCTCCTCGTAGATCTCGAGCGCCTCGCCCCACTTCTTCTCGAACTGCAGCACGTCCGCGAGGCGGATCGAGGCCTCGCGCCAGGGCTTCACCTCGGGCTCGTCCTCCGCGGGAACGGCGGCGAGCGCCTCGGCCGCGGCCGTCCGGGCACCGCGGTACTTCCGCTCCGCCTCGGAGAACGCCTCGTGCGTGGTCAGGAGGAGCTCGCCCTCCTGCGTCTTCCCGTAGGTGCGCAGCAGGTGGTAGGCGTCGAGGATCTCCCCGCGCTTCTCCTTGATGCGACCGTAGTTGGGCACCGCGCGGTCGACGTAGCGCGTCCAGTTGCGCAGGTGGCCGAGGACGGGCTGAGCGTCGAGCTCCGCCTCGATGGCCAGCATGCGCTCGTAGAGGACGGCGGCCTCGTCGTAGAGCTCCTCCTCGTAGAGCAGGTTCGCCAGCTCGGACCAGCGACGCATCAGCTCCCGGTTCGCGGGCTCGAGCTCGCGCAGGATCTCGACCGCCTCGTCCTTGCGCTCGAGCTTGAGGAGGCAGCGCGCGAGCCGCATGCGGGCCCCGTCGAGACTGACCTCGCCGCCCAGCGTCCAGGAGATCGTCATCGAGGGACCGTTGGTGACCTGGAACGCGCGCCGGAGCACCTCGTCGTTGACGCGCTTCTGCACCTGCAGCGGAAAGCCCTGCAGGAGGTCGCGCTTCTGCTGCTTGAACGACTCCTCGAGACGCTCGGCCTCGCGCTCCGTCCAGTCCGAAGCGGCCACGAGCTCGATCACGCGCGGGAAGACCTCGACGGCCTCGGCGTAGCGCTTCTCGCCCTGCAGCGTGAGCGCGAGTCCCGCGTGGAGCTCGATCGACTCCGGGAACGCCTCGCAGCCGGCGCGGAGGGTCTCGAGGACCTCGGCGTCGTGCTGGAGCACGAGGTGCAGGTGAGCGAGCTCGCGGTAGCTCTTGGCGGTGACCGCCTCGCCGGCGATCTCCTCCTCGAGCTCGGCGATGCGCTCCTCGGCGATCTGGGACTTGCCGCGGTACACGAGCATCTCGTCGCCCTCGAGCGACTTGCGCCACGCCCGCGGAGTCGTCCCCACGGGCGTCCTGCCGGTCTTCTCGAAGGCGGCGCGCATGCGGCGCACGAGCGCGCGGGCGTCGGCCTCGCGCTCGCCAAGGTTGCGCAGCTCGCGCATCACCGGTCGGTACAGGACGGAGTTCGTGGGCTGCAGCCGCAGCTCCTCGATGCCGATGTCCACGAACTCGTCGAGCCAGCCCTTCTCGCGGAACACGCGCTGCAGCTGACCGACCCGCTCCTGGTACTGCTGGTTGGCGTTGAACCAGCGATAGGAGGAGCGTCGGAAGACGTCGAAGCTGGGCTTGTTCTTCTCCTTGGGATCCTCTTCCTCCTCCTCGACGACCTCCTCGATCCGAAGCAGCGAGAAGAGCCGACGCCCCACGTCCAGCGCGTCCTCCTTGCGACCGCGATCGTGGTACAGGTCGATCAGCTTGTTCAGCACGCGCCAGGAGTCGCCCTTCAGCGCCAGGAGCTTCTCCAGCGTGGCGACGGCGGCCTCCAGGTCCCCGACCTCCTCGTGCACGCTGGCGAGCGAGAGCAGGAGCTTGTCGTCGCGCGGAGAGCCCGCGATGCCCTTCTCGAGGGCCTCGATCGCCTGGTCGAACAGGTCGTGGCGACGGTAGAGCTGCGCGATGCGGCGCGTGTCGGCGACGTTGGAGAGGATCTTCTGGGCGCGCTCGACGTCTCCCGACTCGATCACGGCCTCCGCGTAGTCGAGCGTGATCTGGAAGCGGTCCGTGTCCGGCAGCTTGAGCAGCGTCTCGTAGTTGCCGATCGCCTCGTCGTGGCGCTCCATCAGGCGCAGGAGTCGCGCACGCTGGCTCAGCAGCCGGGCTTCCTTGGGCTGGAACGTGATCAGCCGCTCGAGCATCTCCAGCGCGAGCTCGTACTCCAGCTCGCGTACGTAGATGTCGGTCAGGACCAGCGGCGCCTCGACGTCGTAGGGGTTGTCCTCCACGCGCCGGCGCAGCTCCGTGATCTCGCCTTCGAGCTCTCCGGTCTCTCCCAGGAGCACGTAGAACTTCAGGCGCGCCTCGTCGCGCACGCCTTCCTCCACCGCGACGCGGGCGGCTTCCTGGATCTCCTCCTTGGCGCGCGCGAACTCCCCCAGCGTCCGCCAGGCGTCCGCCAGGTCGAGGCGCGTGCGCGCGTCGTCCGGCTTGAGCCGGACGGCCTGCTGCAGGCACTCCAGGCGCTGATCGTGCAGGCCGAGCTTGTCGTAGGCCTCGGCCACCTCCCGGAACGCGGCCGGGTTGTCCGGAGCTCCGCGCAGGATCTCGTCGTAGCACGCGAAGGCGCGTTCCTGGTCGTAGCGCGCCAGGTGGATGCGTGCCATCTCCTTCAGATAGGTGCGACGCGCCTGCGGACGGGCCTGGACGATCGCCTCGTACTGCGCGAGCGCGAGGTCGAATTCTCCGCGCTCCTCGTAGAGCCGCGCGAGCGCCTTGCGTGCGTCCTCGTTCCCCGCGTCGAGGCCGATCAGCTCCTCGTAGGTCGCGATCGCCAGGTCCGGCTCGCGGTTCTGCAGGTGGACGCGGCCCAGGACGAGCCGCGGAGCGACGGCCTCCGGATCGGCCTCGATCGCCGCTTCCTCCAGGGCGGCCAGCTCCTGCGTGCGTCCGCCGAGGCGGTAGATGCGCAGGATGCGGTCGACGGCGCTCTTGCGCAGGCCCGCCTCCTCTGCCTCCGCGACGATCTGGTGCAGGAGCTCGATCGCGCGCTCCTCGTTCCCCTCGCGCAGGAGGACGTCGGCCAGCCGGCTGAGGATCGGGCCGTCGCCGGGCGCGAGCGCGAGCGCGTCCTCGAGCGCGGCGCGCGCGCGATCGGGACGCCCGAACTCGTTCCACAGGGAGGCCACCTCCGCCAGGCGGCTCGCGTCGCCTCCGTCCGCCCGGACCGCGGCGTCGGCGCGCTCCAGCACCTCGGGGACGTCGTCCGCGCGCCCGCGCACCAGCAGCATCGCCGCGAGCTCCGAGTACTGACGAACCTCGCGCGGCTGCAGCTCGATCGCTCGCTCGTACATGCCGACCGCGTCGTCGACCTGATCGAACAGCGCGTAGAAGCCTGCCAGGCGGACGCACAGGCCGGCGTCGTCCAGACGCTTCTCGAGCGTCTTGTTCCACTGGCGCTTCGCCTGCTCGAACCGACCCGAGGAGGCGAAGAGCCGCCCGAGCTCGAGATAGAGCTCCAGCTCGTCGGGCTTCTCCGCGAGGATGCGCTGGTACTCCGCGATCCGCCCTTCGTCGTCCTCGAGCGCCTCCAGGGCGTCGAGCAGGCTGCGCGAGAGCGTGAGGTCGGCCGGGAAGTCCTCGGTCGCGGCCTGCAGAACGTCGCGCGCCTCGGGCAGGCGACTCGCCGTGACGAGCACGCGCGCGTGGAACTCGCGCGCGTCGAGGTCCGCTGCGTCGCCGGCCGCCTCCGCGGCGAGCCCCTCGAGCTCCTCGACCGTGCCGGCACGCTGGTGGATCGCCAGGATGCGGTCGAACAGGTCGCGCTTCAGCCAGTGCCCGCGGGCCATCAGGGCGATGGCCTTCCGATAGGTGGTGACCGCCTCCTCGCCCTGGTTGAGCCGCTCGTGCAGGCGTCCGATCTCGGAGAGCACGCGGCAGCGCTTCGAGGTGTCGCCCTCGGCCAGCTCCTCGCAGCGCGCGAACTCCTCGAGCGCTTCTTCCGTCAGTCCGTGCCAGGCGAGCTCGCTGGCCGCCTCCAGCCCGAGGTGGAAACTGGTCTCGTCGAGCTTGGCCAGGTCGCGGAACGCCGCGGCGGCCGCTTCGCGATCCCCCGCCGCCAGGTGCGCCTTGCCGCGCTCCTTGTGGATCTCCTCGAGGAGCTGCTCGTCGTCGGTGCTCTCGGCGGCGCGGTCGAGGGCGGTCACGGCCTCGGACCAGCGCCCGGCGCGCAGCTGCAGCGCCCCGACCAGACGGAAGAGCGCCGCGTCCTCGTCCTCCACCGCGTTCAGGATCTCGAGCGCCTGGTCGATCCGGTCGGTGCGTGCGTAGAGCCGCGCGAGCACGATGCGGGGCGCGAGCGCGTCCTCCTCCTCGACCCGTCCCTCGTACTCCCCCACCAGGTCCGACAGCAGGTTGACCGAGATCGCGTTGTCGACCAGCTCGTCGAACGCCCAGTCGTGGTAGGGCTTGGTCTCGAGGTAGCGCTGGAAGCCCGCGATGGCCTTCTTGGGGTCGCGCTGTCCGCCCTGCGCGGCGAGCGTCGAGGAGCCCAGGAGAGCGAGCGAGAGAGCGAGGAGAACGAGCGAGCGGAGGCTGAGAGTGCGCAAGTGGGGCCTCGAACCTGTGTCCTGCCGGAGGTGGGATGACCGAGAGAGCGATTCTCCAGGGGAGGGCTCTATCCGGCAACCGACGACCGGTGACCGAGCGTCTTCCCCTTCGCTCACGCGGTACGAGGGGGGTCCTCCTGGCGTTGGCACCGCCGGGAGCCGAGGATGAGCTCATGTTCCAGCTGCGGGTCTCGGCGGTTCACGGTGTCGGAGTCTTCACCACCGAACGCATCCCGAAGGGAGCGCGTCTGCGGCTGTTCGACCCCGAGGACTGGCGCTTCGTGAGGAAGCCCAGGGCCGCGGAGCGCGCGCTCGTCGAGCACTACTGCGTTCCGGACGAGGACGGCTGGCACTGCCCGGCGGACTTCACCCGAATGTCGGTCGGCTGGTACCTCAACGACTCGGAGGACCCGAACCTGCGGCCCGCGGGACGGACCTTCGTCGCCCTGCGCTCCATCGCGGCGAACGAGGAGCTCCTGATCGACTACGACGCGCTCTAGGGCACGTCGCGGAGCGGCCGGCTCAGAGCTCGGGGACGATCCCCGAGGTCCCGTCGCTCGCGCTCGCCTCGCGAATCGCCTCCGCGTCGTGTCGCGGACCGGAGTCGATGCCGGGACACGTCCGGGCAGCCAGACGCCAGTGCGCCTCGCTGGCGACGTTCGCGCGCCAGAACGGCCAGGTGCGGCACTGCCGCGGGCGCACGGAGTAGACCAGGCAACCGACCTCCTCGCGCCAGAACACGCAGGCGTGGTCGGAACGCTCCCGCAGCGTCGTCCCGCCGCTGCTCAGGCGGTGCGTGTACTGGTCGCGAAAGGCGTGCTCGTCCAGGCCGGCGAACGCCGCGAGCGCGAGGACCTCCTCGTCCGTGACGCGAACGAGCCCCGGCTCGCCCTTGCAGCAGTTCCCACAGCGCGTGCACTCGAAGTGCAGGCCTTCTCCGAACCAGTCCTGTTCCGGGCGCGACGGCATGGTCGCGTTCTAACCGGACCCGGGGCCGTCGCGCTAGTCGAGCTCGGGAGAGGCCGCCCGGTCGCGCTCTGCGCTCGGAAGCGGCGCACCGGACTGGGCCAGGTCGATCATGCGCCGGCAGAGCTGGAGCAGGACCTCCCGGTCGACGGGCTTGGTCGCGTAGTCGTCGCAGCCGGCTTCCAGGCAGCGCTCCCGGTCGCCCTTCATCGCGTGCGCGGTGAGCGCGAGGATCGGACCGCGGTAGCCGTCCTCTCGCAGCTTGCGCGTCGCGTCGTAGCCGTCGAGCACGGGCATCTGCATGTCCATGAGGACCAGGTCGAAGGGCTGCCCCTCGGCGGACGCCTTCGTGGCGACCTCGACCCCTTCCTGGCCGTCCTCGGCGGAGGCCGTCTTCGCTCCGGCGGCACGCAGGATCGCGCAGAAGAGCTGCTGGTTGAACTTCACGTCCTCGACGACGAGCACGCGGACGTCGTCCAGGCGGAGGTCCGCGGCGGAGCTCGCCTTGGGCCTCGCGTCGGATCCCGGACGCGGTTCGAGCGAGCACTCGCCCTCGGAGTAGTCCCGCAACAGCGCGCGGCCGAGCTCGCCCGCGTAGAGCTTCAGGCGGAAGGTGCTGCCGCGCCCCTCGTTGCGCCGGGCATCGACGTCACCCCCGAGCAGGAGCGCGAGGCGCTTCGCGATCGAGAGTCCGAGCCCGGTGCCGCCGTGCTCGCGGGTCATCGACTCGTCCGCCTGGTGGAACGGCTGGAAGAGCTGCTCCACCTCGGCCTCGTCGATGCCGACGCCCGTGTCGACCACGTCGATGTAGAGGTAGCGGTGATCCGAGGTCGTGTTCTCGTCGAGCCGCAGCACGAGCTTGACCTCGCCGCTCGGCGTGAACTTGATCGCGTTGCCGAGCAGGTTGATCAGGATCTGCCGCACGCGCACGCGGTCGCTCTCGACGATCTCCGGGATGGGTCCCTGCACCTCGACCGAGATGGCGAGGTCCTTCTCGTAGGCCTGGGCGCTCATCAGCGCCGCGACCTCCCGGACCACCTCGAACGGCGAGAAGTCGGCCGTGTTCACCAGGAGGCGCGAGGCCTCGATCCGTGAGATGTCGAGGATGTCCCCGAGGATCGTCAGGAGGTGCTCGCCGCTCTTGCGGATCGTCCTGCCGTAGAGTCGACGATCCTCCAGCGTCGCCGCCGGATCGCACATCAGGCTGACGTAGCCCAGGAGCGCGTTCATCGGCGTGCGGATCTCGTGGCTCATGTTGGCGAGGAACTGCGTCTTCGCCCGACTGGCGGCCTCGGCCCTCTCGTTGGCGGCGCGCAGCTCGTCCATCTGCTCGCGCACGCGCGCCAGCATGTTCCACTTCTCCGTCAGCGCGCCAGCGAGCTGGCGCACCTCGACCGGGTCGAAGGGCTTCTTGAGGATCAGGAGGCGGTCGGACTGGCCGAGCTCCTCCACGATCTCCTCGAAGGAGTAGTCGGAGAAGGCCGTGCAGATCACGACCTGCAGCTCGGCGTCGATCTCCCACAGCTTGCGAATCGTCTGCACGCCGTCGAGGCCGGGGGGCATGCGCACGTCGACGAAGGCCATCGCGAACGGGCGGCCCTCGTCGTGGGCCTGGCGCGCGAGCTCGATGCCGTCGAGCCCCTGGCTGGCTGTCTCCAGGTCGAACGAGACCGAGCTCGTGACCTCCTCCGGGGCACCGAAGAATGCGTTGCGCGCGTCCTGGAGTCCTCCGTCGGCGCTCTCGCCGCCGCCGAGGATCTTCTGGAAGTCCTCGCGAATGGACTCCTGGTCGTCGATCACCAGGACGCGCCGGTTGTGTTGCTCGTTGTTCATCAGGCAGCTACTCCCACGCCTTCCGCGACGCGCGCGGGCAGATCCAGGAAGAATGTCGCTCCGCGTCCGGCGCCTTCGCTGCGAGCGGCGAGAGTGCCTCCCATCTCCGTCGCGGCGTTCGCCGAGACGTGGAGGCCGAATCCGTGTCCGTCCTCGCGCGTCGTGAACCCGTGGTGGAACACACGCTCGAGGTTGTCCTGCGAGATACCGACCCCGTTGTCGGTCACCTCGATGCGAACGGTGGTCTCGCTCGCGCGCTGGAGCCGGAGCGTGAGTCGCTTGGGCCCCTGGTTCTCGCGCATCGCCTGGTGGGCGTTCTGGATCAGATTGACCAGGATCTCCATCAGCTTGTGCTTGTCGACCTTGACGCTGTCGAGCTCCTCGAAGTCGCGCACGACCTCGACGTCTCCGAGGTTGTTGAGCGCCTGGGCACAGATGCGCAGCGCGGACTCCAGCTCGGCCTCGAGGGAGGCGAACTCGAACACGCCCTTGGTACCCGCGAAGGTCTGCTGTGCGCGCACCAGATCCGAGATGTGCTCGATCCCGCTGTTCAGCGAATCGAGCTCTCCGAGCACCTCGCGCCGCTGCTTCGCGAGCGTCTCGCTGAGCTCGACGAGGAACGGCAGGAAGTGCTTCCCGCGGGGATCCTCCGCGATGAAGCGACCGAGGTCGGCCTCGTTGTCCTGCAGGACCGACACCATCCGCCCGAGGTCGTCGACGGACAGCTTCTCCGCTCCGCGCCGCACGAGGTTCGCGGACACGTTGACGCTGTTCAGGACGTTCCCGACGTTGTGGAGCACGCCCGTCGCGATCTCGGACATCCCGGCCATGCGCGCGGTCCGGACGACCTCCGCGCGGGAGTCCGCCAGACGCCCCAGCATCCGGTCGAACTCGCTGGACAGCTGCCCGATCTCGTCGGACCGCTCGAGCCCCACGCGGATCGTCGTGTCGTCGCGGGCGCCGATCTCCACCGCCTTCTCCGTGAGCTGGCTCAGGGGATCGAGGACGATGCCCTTCAGGAGCCGCAGCAGCACGAAGAGGATCAAGAGAGCCGCCGCCACCGTGGACAAGAGGGCGTAGTTCGTGGCGTTTCGACCGATCGCGGTGATCCGACGGTCCATCCGGCCGCGCAGGACGAGCGGCTCGACGTTGTAGTGGTTGTCCCAGATCGAGAAGAGCGTCAGCCACTCTCCGTCCTCGAAGGTCACGACGTCCGCCTCGCGCGCCGTGAGCGGAGCGAGCAGCTCGAAGGCGTCCTGTCCCTCTCGGAGCTCCGCGCGACGCGGGTCGAGGATCTCGATCTCGATGGCGGAGGAAGCCTTGACGGCCTCGCGAAGCTCGTCGTCCAGGAACCGGCCGACGATCACGAATCCGTTGCGCGCGTCCTGGAACCGGTCACCGTTGTCGACCAGCGAGACTCCCGCGGCGTCGACGATCGGGTGCGCGACGACCAGGAGCGGCGCCTCGGCCGTCATCATCAGCCCACGGTTGACGGACGCTCCGCTCGGGACGTTGAGGAGCGGATTGCTGCGGGACAGCGACTCCGACGGCAGGACCTGACGGAGGCTGACGTCCTCGGGAGCGGAGCTCCACTGGACCGTGCCGTCTCGATCGCAGAAGTAGAGCACGTCCAGACCCGCGTCCTCGACGGCGCGCGTTCGGTGCAGGTTCGCGAGCGCGAAACTGGAGCCCTCGAGAGAGTCCGGGTCGTCGACGAAGTGGTGCACACCGTCGAGTCGCGCCCAGACGCGTGCGACCGACTCGACGCGGTCGAGCTCCGTCAGGAGGACGCCCTTCGCGCGCTCCATGTTCTCGCGGCCCTCGCTCTGCTCCCAGTCTCCGAAGAACGGGCCGGAGAGGAGGCGCAGCGCCGTGTTGTCGAGCGCCGCGTAGAGGACGACGACGCACGAGAGGATGACGAGGATCTTCGACCGGAGAGACATGAGGGGGGGGCTCCGCGAACGCGGATCAGGCGGCGCGACGCTCGTCGGCCTGGGCCTCTCTGCCGTTGGCGTTCTGCACGCGGATCGGCTCGGTGACGACGTTGATGATCTCGCAGAGCTCGTTGAGCTCGTCTCCCTTGCGCAGCTTGCAGGGCCGGATCTCGGTGCCCTCGGCGACCTCGCGCAGGTAATGCTCGAACCGGTAGACGGGTCCGGCGATGCGGAACGTCACGATGACGCCGATCGCCGTCGTCAACGGCAGCAGCATCCCGAACGAGACCGCGAGGATCTCGAGCGGCAGAGCCGGGAGGACGGCCATGATCTGGGAGCCGCCCGAGGGGACGTTGGCCGCGAGCTCGGCCAGACGGAGACCCACGTGGAGGGACTGCATCAGGAAACCGAGCCCGGACAAGCCGACGAACACGCCGATCAGCTTGAGCTGCAGGCGCGGCTTGATCAGACGGATCCGTCGACGCTCACTGGCGTTCTTGGGCATGAGACGGCGGGCGACCGGAAGAGGAGGAGAGGGGGAGCCCACGGCGAAGAGGGATGGACGGTCTTCTCTTCGAGCGAGCGCCGACGTTTCCTTGAGGAAAGCGCCGCCGGGACGGCCTCGCGGGCCGTGGACGCCCCCTCGCGTCCAGCCGCAGGCCTCCCGCGGGCGACGGGAAACGTCTTCCCGGTCCTCCCCGCGGTCAGACCGCCGCGCGCCAGAGCGCGGGATCCGGCGGGAGGTCTCGGCCGGTGATCGCGCGCAGCGCCTCCCAGGCCGCACGCCGCACGCGCGCCGCCTGGTGCTCGAGCAGCGTCGTGAGCCTCGGCAGCGCGACGGGCGATGCGAGGCGACCGAGGGCACTGCAGACCAGCTCGACGACGGCCGGCTCCCGCCGATCGAGGGCCTTCACCAGGTCGCCGGCGAGGTCGTCGCGGAAGAGCCGCCTGCGCACGTAGGAGCGGACCGCCTGGAGCGCCTGCGGCGTGTCTCCCTGGGTCAGCGCGAGCGCGAGGCCCGGTCGCGTGTCGCGCAGCCAGGTGCTCTCCTGTTCGTACCACGAGAACCACAGCGGCGGGTCGAAGCCCAGCGCGAGCCCCGAGAGCTCCTGCAGCGCTCGGTGTGCCGCCGCGCCGACCGAGGTTTCGCGCTGTTCCAGCAGGTTCAGGAGGTCGGGGACCGACGCGTCGTCCCCGAGAGCCGCCAGCGCGGCGATGGCCGTGCGGACCGTCTCCGGCCTCTCCGAACGAAGCGGATAGCGCACGCGCTCGCGCAAGTCCTCCGTCACCGCGAAGTCCCGGGTGCGTGCACGTCGCGTGATCGCGTTCAGGAGATAGGGGTCGAGGTCGCGGTCTCGCCCGATCAACAGCGCCAGGGTCTCGATGGCGAGAACGCCCTCGATGCTCGCGATCGCGTCGACGATGGCGGCGCGCAACCCGACGTGGGTCGTCGAGAAGACCGACGGGAGTCCGAGGAACGCGCCGATGTCTCGCGTGAGCGTGTGCTCGAGCGCCTCCTGCACGACCTTGCGGTGTGCGCGCGGGAGGACCGTCGGTGACTCCTGCCCCTCGACGGTCCGCGGCGCGCCCAGCTCGAGCAGGAGCGGCAGGTCCGTTCCCAGGGCGATCCGACCACAGAGCCGCACTCCGGCCGTGCGATGCTCGAGGCGCGCCTCCTCCACGGCGATGCGGGCGAGGTGTGCGCGCAGCTCGACTCCCGGAAGCGTCGCCAGGACCTCGAAGAGCTGTCCCAAGCGCTCTTCCGGAAGAGGCTGGAAGGCCCCCGTGTCCGACCAGGCCGCGGGAACTCCGCCCGCCCCCAGGACTTCGAACAGCGTGAGGAACGCGGTGGAGCGCAGCGCTTCGAGCGCGCGTGGCGCGTCCGACTCGGACACGATCGCGGCCACGGCCGCCTCGCGAACCGCCGGAGGATCGTCGGCCACGGTCTCCGGCGCGACGACCGGCGCAGAGAGCGCGAGCGCCGCCACGAGATGCGCGAGGAGGCTCAGTTGCGGCATGTCACGCTCGTCTCGCGGGTGTAGCGGATCGGCCCGTCGTTCGTGTCGCGCTCGAGGGAGAGCCGGATGGTCACCTTCTCGCGATCGATCACGAAGCTGAGGCCGGTCTCGTCGGCCAGCCCGTTGTCGTTGTCGTCGTCGCCGTTCTCGATCTCGTCGGCGAAGAACTCGGCGACGGTCCGGCACCAGACCACGACCTGCTCGTCCGGTCCGCCCGGGCTCTTCATCCAGTACAGCTGCGACGGGGAGGCCTCTTCGAGACCGATGCGCTCGAGGTCGCCCCAGACGACCTGCCCGTCCTCGACGCCCAGGCTCAGGCGGTACTCGATGTCGTCGGTGAAGAACGGCGCTTCGGGATCCGGCAGGAGCGTGTCCGGATCGGAGCCGATGACCGCGTAGGAGATGCGGTCGAGCACGACCTGCGCCTGGTCCTCGAGCGCCATCGCGGTCGTCTCCTTGCGATGCGTCTTCGACGCCTCGTTCAGGACGAGCGTGAGCTTCACGAAGAGGATGCCCATCAGCGCCAGCGCGATGCACAGCTCGATCAGCGTGAAGGCGGAGCGCTGGGTCTTCATTCCTTCACGAACCGGGTGAGCATCGAGTGGACCTCGTAGGAGCGCGGACCGTGCGGCCCGGCCCACTCGACGCGGATGGTGATCGGGAGCAGGAGGTAGTCACCGGAGTGATCCTCCGCGTCGATGATGCTGTCACCGTTGAGGTCCCGCGGCAGCCCGAGGTCCTCGCTCGTGAAGTCCTCGCGCAGTTCCCAGAACTCGTCCTCCTCGGACTCCTCCTCCTCTTCCTCTTGGGCACCCCCGCTCCCCCCGAGACCTCCGGGGAGCCCGATCCCGCCCGAACCTCCACCACCGGCCGGGGCCTCTTCCTCGACCTCCATGTCCCCGTCCTCGTACTCCCAGCGCGTGCCGTCGAGCTGCGAGGGCGTGCAGGGCGGGAAGGCCGGCATCAGGATCTCGAGCTGGAACCCCGTCTCCGAGTCGTCCAGGAGCCTGAGCTCCGGCACCTCGCGCAGGTGGCCCGGAGCCGTTCCGGGCCCGTCGGGGTCGTCGTTCGGGTCCGGGTTGTAGAGGTGGTAGACGAGGCTGAAGGGCTCGTTCCTCATCTCCTCGAAGGTGATCCGCGCCGCCTCCGCCGCGATCGCGTTCTCGCGGTTCACGCCCCGCAGCGCCGAGGTCGCGATGATCATCTGGGCGAAGATCGAGGCGGCGACCACGAGGACGGTCATCACGATCATGACCTCGACCAGGGTCGCGCCACGACGGGGCGCGGACCGCGGGAGGCGGTGACGAGAGAGCGGCGAAGGCATCGGGAGAGTCGACGGCGCCTCCCCCCGGAGGCTCCGGGAAGAGGGGCGAGTCATCTCATCGGCGCCTCTTTCTGACGGGGATGAGGCGGACCGGCGGAAACTCCACGCTGCCCGCGGTCCCTCCGCAGCGAGCGGCCCCGGGCGCCCGCGGTAGAATCCCCGGCGATGTTTCGCCTGCCCGGACTCGGTGCGCTCGCCTGCCTCGTCGCCCTGCTCCCTCTCGAGGAGGCCGACGAGCCCCGCGCGGCCGCTGGAGTCGACTTCGGGCGCCAGATCCGGCCGATCCTCTCGGACCACTGCTTCGCCTGCCACGGGCCCGACGAGGCCCAGCGGCAGGCGGGGCTGCGGCTCGACCTGGCGGAGGAGGCCCGTCGCGCGCGGCCCGGCTCACCGCGAGCGACTGGCCGCACGCGTACACGCGCGAGGACGC
>CAZDYS010000015.1:0-19962 GCA_964509445.1 uncultured Planctomycetaceae bacterium | reverse complement strand
CCGCCCGTCGCCTCGCGCGCGGGCGGCGGCTGTCGAACGACCGACGACGCCGGCGCGAAGCCGAGGTCGCCGCCTCGCCGGCCGCATCGGAGTCCGTCGCAGACGGCGCGCGGCTCGCGGAGCGACTCGAGCTCGCGCGCATCCTCGCGGAGGAGCTCGAGGCCCTGCGTCCGCCCTACCGGGACGTGCTCGCGCTGCGCTACCTGGAGGGACGCAGCACGCAGGAGATCGCGCGAGAGCGCGGGGTGTCCGGCGGCACCGTGCGTTCGCAGCTCACGCGCGGAACGGCGGAGCTCCGCGCCAGCCTGGACCGCCGTCTCGGCAACCGCGAGGACTGGCTGCCGGCCCTGGCGCTCTGGGCCCGCTCCGACGCACCCGGGCCAGCGGTTCCCGACGTCGCTCCCTCCCTTCCTGCCTCGACGGCGACCGCCCTTCCCGTGACGCTCCTCATGTCGACCTCCCTCCTCAAGCCCGCGCTGGTCACCGTGGCCGTCGCCGCGACGGCGCTCTGGTTCGTGACGCGCGAGACCCCGCAGGACCCCTCTCGCGAGCGCTCTCCCGGAGGGATCGCGTCCGGCGCGCCGACGGGGAGCGCGGTCGCACCGCTCCTCGAGATGCCTGGCCCCGTCGGAGGCGATGCACGGAAGGGCGCGGAGCCGGTGCCGGCGTCGGACGAGGTTCGCACCGCGGCAGAGGTCGCCGCGGAACCGGCGGCTCCGCTGCGCGCGCTCGTGCTCGACGCCGCGACGGGCGAACCGCTCCCCCACTACGCGTTCGAGCTGATCTCCGGGGACGCGCGGGTGGAGGTCGCGAGCGACGCGCAGGGGCGCCTCGCGACCCAGGTCGCGCTGCCGGCGGGTCCGCTGCGGCTGCGCTGCGTCGACCACGCGCGGCTCGCCGTCACCGATCCCGCCACGCTGGAGCTCCTCCACGAGCCTGTCCGCGCGCAGGGGGAGGCACGCGCCGCGACCTTCGACCCGGAGCCCCAGGAGCTGCGCGTCGCCGCGGGCCCGACCTACCGCATCGACACGGACCTGCCGGCGGGCACGGACGTGGAGGACTTCTTCGTGGCCATCACCTCGACGCGCCTCCGCTCGATCGTCGACGCGGGACCGCGGGCACCGCTGCGAAGCGCCCTCGGGAACGGACACCGCTGGGTTCGCTTCGCGCCCTTCGTGTCGACCTTCGGAGCTCCGGGGCCCTGGCGCCTCCGCCTGGAGCACGCGCGCGGCTGGTGGCGCGGAGAGGCCGAGGTCACGACGAACGTGGGCGCGGCCGAGCCGACGGTCCGCATCGACCTCGAGGCGTTCGGAGCCCTGACGGTCGTCGCGCGAGGTCCACGCGGGCCTCTCTCGACGGCTCGCTACCTCGTCGTCACGCCGCTCGGGACCGGTGGCGAACCGGACCCCGCCTCGACCCGCCGGGCGAGCCTGTTCGACGGCCAGAGCTTCTCTACGGAGGGACGCTTCGAGCTGCGGGCGCTGCCTCCGGGCCGCTACCAGCTGCTGCTCGAGGACGAGCGCTTCGAGCCGGCGCGCGCGGAGGTCGCGATCGAGGTCGGCGCGACCACGACCCACGAGCTGACGCTGCTCCCCCGCGCGGACCTCTCGTTCCTGCATGGCAGACTCCTCACGCGCTCCGGCGAGGCCGACCTGCGCTTCGCCTTCGTCGAGGCCGAGCGGATCCCGGGGTCCGGGGAGCGCTCGACCGGACCGCCGCTGCTCTGCCAGCCGGTGGTCGACGGGGACGCCGTCACGTTCCGGTTCGACGCCGTTCCGCCCGGCACCTATCGCCTGCGCGCCTTCGACGCCGCCCGCCATCGGTTCGAGCCCGCCTCGATCGAGGCCGAGGCCGGAACCGGCGGACTGACCTTCACCTGTCGCGACGACCTGGGGACGCGGCCCGCCGCCGAGCTGGTCCTGGTCGAAGCGGCGACGGGCGCGCCCGTGCCGCACGCGGACGTCCTGGTGCGTTTCGTCGACGACGCGACCGGCGAGCGCGACGGGTACTACACGCGCACGAACGCTCGTGGGCGGCTGACCATCGGACTACGCGACGACGCGCGCATGGCCTGGACGGCGCGAGCGCAGGGCTTCGCCGCCGCGGCCGGAGGGACCCTCGAGCTCGAGGGCGGCGCGGACCGCCCGGTGGCCCTGGAGCGCGGCTGGGGCGAGGAGCTCGTCCTGCGCCACCGGGGCGAGCCCGTCGCCGGCGTCACGATCCGGGTGGACGGACGACCCGCCGGCGCCACCGACCGGGACGGCCGCCTTCTCCTGTCGGCTCCGGAGGCTCCGGCCAGCATCCGGGTCGACAGCGACGCCTGGGAGGCGACCGCGGGCGGCAACGTGCAACCGGACGGGAGCTTCACGCCCTCGATGCTCGGCCTCGAGCTGCACGTCGCGCCGCGTCGCGGGCGCTAGTGCGCGGGCCGGACGAGCCGCTCCTCCGGGTCCTCGTCGACGGTGACCTGCACGGCGACCACGGTGCCGGCCTCGTCCTTCTCGGGAGTGAAACGGACGAAGGGGGCGCTCAGGATCACGAAGCTGCCGTTCGCCGCGGGATCGCTCATGTAGAGAGGCGGCCGCTCGTCCTCCGTGATCGCCAGGAAGCCGTCGACGATCGCGAAGGTCGTGACGCGCTCGGGATTCGCGTCCTCGACCCAGTCGCCGAGGATCGCCTGGTGGAGCTTCGTGAGCCGCTCGGTGTCGCGTGCGAGCTCCTCCGGCGTGCGCAGGAACGGCGCCAGGGACTCCGGCGCCGCGAAGGCGCCTTCCTCGAGCGGCGGATCGACCGTCGCCTCCTGGAACACGATGGTCGCGCTCTCGCCCTTGACCGGCTCGAACATCGCCCACTCGGTCGGCAGCAGCAGGCCGTCGAAGTCCTTCCAGGCTCCGACCGTCCACATGCGGATCCCCTCGCCGCGGCGCCCGGCATAGCGCCCCGTCTCGACGTCGAAGAACAGCGTGCGCTCGTACCCCTCGGACGTACGCGCGTCGACGGCGTGGCACAGGCGTCCCTCGAACACCGTCTGCGCGCGGACCTCGACCGTCTCGAAGCCGCGGAACGGATCGAAGAGGTTGCGTAGATCGCCCACCTCCTGGAGCGCGGCGAGGTCTCCGCCGCGCAGCGGCGTGGGCAGCGAGCGCGGTCCGATGTCCCAGCCGATCGAGGCGTTGAAGCCGAGCGCGAAGCCCGCGTCGTCGCTCCAGCGGAACCCGTGCTCGCGGTGCCAGAGGACCTCGACCTCGCCGGTCCGCACCGTGTTGATCAGGCTCTTGCTGGTCCCGGTCAGCCGCAGGGAGCTCAGCTCGCGCGCGGCCTCGGGTCCGCCCACGGCCTCCACGTGGCGCGCGAGGAGCGTGGAGGCATCCGGCAGCTCGGCCGGCACCGCCTCGACCGAAGCCGGCGTCGGTGCGGCGGAGCGGAACTCCAGGCAGGTCATCAGCCCGAGGCTGCTGCGGCAGTACACGCGGCCGTTGGAGAGGACCGGCGTGGACCAGGCGGTGCCGTCCTCGAACACCTCGTGGCGCGCCAGCTCGACGTAGGCCTCCGGGTCCGCCTCCGCGACGCGGATCCGCCCGCGCCCGTCGAGGATCAAGAGCCGCCCGCCGGCGATGGTCATCGAGCCGGTGCCCAGGCCGCGCTCGCGCCAGCGCTCGTTCCCGTCCAGGTCGATGCACTTCAGGATCGACTCGTCGAAGCCGAACAGGTGGTCCTTCCAGAGCACCGCTCCGGACATCTTGTTGCGCATCACGCGACTCTCCCAGAGCGGCGTGAGCTCCCCGTCCGCGAAGCGCAGCATCGCGCAGCCTCGGTCGTAGCCCGCCGACACGAAGATCCGGTCTCCGACGACGACCGGCGACATGGGGTAGATCTCGGGGTTCTTCGACCAGGGATGGAAGGCGAGCTCCTCTCCGTCCACGCGGTCGAGCACCGCGACGCCGCTCCCGCTCAGGACCGCCAGGTAGGAGCGGCCGCCGAGCTCGAAGGCCGTCGGGGTGGAATAGGCGTTGCCGAAGGTGCGCTCGGTGACCCACACCTCGTCTCCGGTGAAGCGATCGAGCGCGACCACCCGGTCCACGTTGAGGACGACGTTGTCGTCGACCACCAGCGGAGACGCCGAGAAGCCCCAGGTCGGGGGCACCAGCTCGATGTCCTCCCGCAGGTCGCGCGACCAGCGCAGCTCGCCGTCCGCGGCCGTGAAGCAGAACACCTTGCCCTCGCGGTTCGAGGTGTACACCGCGTCCCCGACGACGGTCGGCGTCGTGAGCGTCCCGCCGTCGTGCGCGTTGTTCCAGATGTCCGCGGGGTAGCGGTAGCGCCACAGGCCCTCACCGGTCGCCGCGTCGAGGCACAGCACGGAGTCCAGTCCCTCACGCCGGTCGTAGCCGAGCGTGAACACCCGCCCGTCCGCGACCGCGAAGGAGGAGTGCCCCAGTCCGAGGTTCTTCGTCCAGAGCGTCTCGGCGGTTCCCTCCAGGCTGGCGGCGGACTCCGTGGAGACGCCGGTGCGCAGCGGGCCGCGCCACTGGGGCCAGTCCTGGCCGGACGCCTGGGCGGCTGCGGTCAGGGGGAGGAGTGCGAGGAGCGTGGTGCCGTTGAACAGGACTCGGTTCCGTCGGTTCATGAGAGGACTTGCGGTTCGAGGACGAGAGCGCGTGCGTCCGCAGGCTAACCAGCGAGCGCACCGGTGGGCCGCTCTCCCGCCGGAACTCGGAACAGATTCCGGACCGGGAGACGCGCGCGCCGCTGGAACCGGAGGCCGAGCGAGCGAACGGGGGTTCCCAGCCGCTGCCCCGAGCTGCGATGATCCCCTCTCCGCGGCCGAACCGGGCCGCGCTCTCCTCTGGTGACCCCGAAGCCCCAACGGACGAAGCTCGCGCTCCTGCGCGTCGCGTTCCTCGCACTGCTGGCGGTCGGCCTCCTGCGCGCCGAGCCCTCCTCGCTCGACGCGGAGCGACCCATCTCCGTACAGCTGCACGTGCACGGGTCCTTCAGCGAGGGCGTCGGGAGCATCGACTCGCACTCCTTCGAGGCCACCCAGCTGGGGGTGGACGTGCTGTGGTGGAGCGACCACGGCTTCCGGATCACCGGCTACGAGCGCGTGTCGCGGTTCGGCTTCGAGGGCTGGGAGCGTCCGCTCTCCAGGGGTGAGATCTGGTCTCTCGGTCGAGCGGACCAGCGCAAGAAGGGAGTCGCGCTGCTCTCCGACGGGGACGAGGGGAAGGCCTCCTTCGTCCAGCAGCCGGAACCGGTGGAGGGAACCCGGAGCCTGCGACTCACGAGCACGAGTGCCGGCGAGGACTACCGACCCTTCGGGGTGCGACTGACGTCGGACCGCTGGCTCCACCGCGTCTCCCTCGCCACGCGTCCGCTCCTGGAACTCCAGGTGCATCCCCTGCAGCTCGGAGAGGACGCACGCGGGTTCGTTCGCGTCCTCCTGTCGGAGCACGCGCCCCGCGAGGACGTCGGGCTCGAGCAGTACGAGCTGCTCTACCACCTGGGGCACCCTCCCGCCGAGCCCTGGCGCGAGGGAGCCGTCCTCCACGTCGCCGTGCCGCTCGAGGAGGAGCGCTGGAACGAGCTGAAGCTGCAACTGCTCTCGGACGCGCGCACGGGGTTCCCGTTCCTGGAGGCCGGCGACGACCTCCTGTTCGAGGTGGAGCTCGGCGTCGAGGCTCGGCGCGGTGCGCAGGCATCGCTGTGCTTCGACGCGCTGTCGACGGGATCCTGTTCTCCAATCCGATCCACCTCCTCGGGACGCGGACGAAACGAACGGCGCGTCCCGAGCGCACGAAGATCGACGTCGGCGGCCTCCGGGCGGAGCGGGTCGAACGCGTGCGGCTACGACGGGTCGAGGCGGACGCGGAGGGCGTGCACCTCGGTGGCTCCTGGGAGAACGGGCTCCTCGAGCTCGACCTGACGGACTTCGGGGAGCCGAGCGAGGTGCGCTGGAGCGGCGTCACCGGAACCAGCCGGCGGGAGGGCAACCGCCTGACGCTCGAAGCAGGTCCGGGGCGCGGAACGGTCTCGGTCCTGCGCTGACGAACCCGCTCGCCGGCGGAAGACCTAGCTCGTGGGACGAGGGTCCGTCGAGGAGCCCGGGGTCCGCTTCCGGCTCAGAGCGTGCGCGAGCGTCTTGCCGAGACCGACGACCGTGAAGGGCTTGGGCAGCGCGGCCGCGAACCCCTCGGCCTCGAAGTTCGACATCACGGCGTCGCGCCCGTAGCCGCTCACGACGACGGCGATCACCTCCGGGTCCTCGCGCAGGAGCTCCCGCAGCGTCTCGCGACCGCCCATTCCACCGGGAATGGTGAGGTCGAGCAGGACCGCGTCGAAGGGTCGCCCCGCCCGACGCGCGGCGCGCCACGTGTCGAGTGCCGCGGCGCCGTCTCGCTCCGCCGCCACCTCGTAGCCCAGCTCCGTCAGGATCGCGCGGAACGTCGCCTGGACCGCCGGGTCGTCGTCCATGACGAGCAGGCGACCCCCGCCGCGCAGGAGCCGCTCCGAGGCGTCGGTCGGAGCCACGCGCGAGCCCGGGGCCGCGGGGAAGTGGACGGTGACCAGCGCTCCCCCTCCCGGGGCTTCTCCGACCGCGATGTTGCCGGCGTGACGACCGACGATCGCGAAGGCGGTCGAGAGTCCGAGTCCCGAGCCCGTGTCCTTGGTCGTGAAGTAGGGATCGAAGACCTTCTCGCGCAGCGCCTCCGGGATCCCGGGTCCGTCGTCGGCGAACTCGATGCACACGTAGGGACCGGCCGCGGCGCCGGGACCCAGCTCGTCCTCCGCCACGACGTTGCGCGCGTGGATGCGCAGCGTCCCCCCTCCCTCGAGCGCCTCCACGGAGTTCAGCACGATGTTGCGCACGACCTGCTCGAACTGACCGGCGTCGAGCCGCGCGTCCCACAGCTCCGGGTCGATGTCCGCCTGGACGTCGACGTTGGACCCGCTGAGCGTGAACTGCACCGTGTCCCACAGGAGGCGCCGGACCGCACGGTGCTCCTTGCGGGGCGCGCCACCGGAGGCGAAGGCGAGCAGCTGCCGGGTCAGGTGCGCCGCGTGGTCGATGCCCTTCTCGGCCTCCGCCAGGCTGGCCCGAAGCTCACGGTCCCGGGCCTGGACGCTCGCCAGCGAGACGTGGCCGAGCACGCTCGCGAGCGCGTTGTTGAAGTCGTGCGCGATTCCCCCCGCGAGGCGTCCGAGGGACTCCAGCTTGTCCGCGCGCACGCGCTCCTCCTCCAGCCGGTGCGTCGCGGTGGCGTCGTGGATCGTCACGAGCGCGCAGGCGCGGCCGTCGAGCGTGAGCGGCAGGGCCCAGAGCTGGGCGGAGCGCTCGACCCCGTGCTCGTCCGTCCACAGCTCGCTCCAGCAGCGCTCCCCGCCCCCGACGGCGGTGATGGCCGGCGCGATCCAGGAGGGCTCGAGCCGCGCGAGCGGCAGGCCCTCGAGCTCCCGTCGGTCGCGGGACGCCAGCGCGGCGGCGGGTTCGTTCGCGTCGAGGAGGCGAGACGCCTCGAGGTCGACCAGCAGGTTCGGAACGACCGCGTCCTCGAACAGCAGCCGGTAGCGTCGCTCGGACTCGCGCAGGCGCTCCGTGGCGACCTCGAGCTCCCCGTGGCTCCGCCGCACCTCGGCGAGCGAGCGGGCGCGCGAGCGGAACAGGAGGTAGAACGCGGCGGCGCACACCAGGAGCGCCAGGCTGCTCCCCGCCAGGAGCAACCGCTGGCGCTCTCGCTTCTCGAGGAGCAGCGCCTGCTCGCGGGCCTCGGCCTCCCGGCGCATCGTGCGCTCGCGGTCCTGGATCCTCGCGATCTCCTTGCGCACCTCGTCGACCTCGAGACGCCGGCGGACCTCGTCGTGAGCGCGGAACGAGTCGAGCGCTTCCTCGGTCCGACCGAGCCGCTCGTAGACCGCCACGAGGGCCAGGTGGATGCTCTCGAGCTCGTGCTTCGCGTCGACCTGGAGCGCCTCCTCGCGGGCGCGCTCGAGCGCGTAGAGAGCGTCCTCGTAGCGATCCCGGTCGATGTAGATCTTGGCCATGCTCGCGAGCGTGCGGGCCAGGCCTTTGCCGTCCCCGATGTCCTCGCGCAGCGCGAGGACCTGGGCGTAGAGGGACAGGGCCTCCTCGACCCGGTTCCGCTTGTCGTGGGCGAAGGCCAGGTTGCTCAGGAGCTTCGCGCGTCCGCGCGGCTCGTCGAGCCGCTCGTGGATCGCGAGCCCTTCCTCGAGGACCTGCTGCGCGCGCTCGACCTCGCCCAGCTCGATCAGGATCAGTCCGAGGTTGCTGAGCACCGTCGCGAGCGCCTGGTCCTCGCCCTGCTCCCGGTAGAAGTCGATGATCGAGAACAGGTACTCGCTGGCGCGCACGTGCTCGTCGAGGTTCCAGCAGACCAGCCCGATGTTGTTCTTGGCCCGCGCGATCGCGCGCGCGTCCTGGTTCTCTTCGCCGAGGGTCAGGGCCTGCAGGTGGCTCTCGAGGGCCAGCGCGAAGTCGCCCGTGGAGCGGTGGATCGCTCCGAGCAGCGTCAGCGTCCGGCCGCGCTCCTCGTCGTCGCCGACGAGGGCCTGCAGCCCCTGGGCGACCTCGGCCACGCGCACCGCATCCGCCGTCTCTCCCGCGTACCACCGAGCGAGCGCGCGGTGGTAGTGGGCCCGGGCCTCGTTCCCGCGGTCCCCGGCCTGCGTGGCGAGCTCGAGCGCGCGGTCCGCGTGGGCGCGCCCCTCGTCCGTGTCGCCGCGTCGCGAGGCGATCCAGCTCAGGTCGAGGCGAATCTCGAACTCGAGGTCCGACTCCGGGGTCTGCTCCAGGCGCTGGAGCACCTCCGCGACCAGCGCGGGCGAGTCGAGGCCCTTCTCGCACGCTTCGTCGATCGCGCTCGCGAGCTCGCGCAGGCTGCGCGTCGGGAAGACCTCGGGGAGCTCCTGAGCGGAGACCTCAGAGGGGCAGAAGAGAGCGAAGACGGCCAGCGCAACGGAGAGGAGAGAGCCACGGATCGCTTGACGCATGGACGCATCGTACGGGGGCCGTCGCGAGCGCCAAAGGGCGACGAGCAGGCACGCGGTCTTCCGGTCCTGAGGCGTGGAGCGACGAAGGCGCTGCCCGCCGCGCATCCGATCCCTATGATCCCGCGGAGATGGAAGGCCCTCCGCTGCTCTCGCCCCCGGCGTCCTCGCGACCTCGTCCCACCTGGATCCACGACGATCGAGGGGAACCGGGCTGTGCGTACCAGGAGGGCACGCGGTGAACTGGGGCCTGATCGCCGACAACCTGCTCACCCCGCCCATCCTCTTCTTCGCGCTGGGGATGGCGGGCACGCTGCTGCGCTCGGACCTCGAGATTCCGCAGGCCCTGACGCGCACGCTGTCCCTCTACCTGCTGTTCTCGATCGGCATGCGCGGTGGCGTGGAGCTCGGGATCTCGGGCCTGTCCGCGGAGGTCCTGGCTCCGCTCGGGTTCGGCGCGTTCACCAGCGCCGCGTTCCCGGTCGTGCTCTTCGCCCTCCTGCGACGACGCCTGGGGGTCGCCAACGCGGCCGGCGTCGCCGCCACCTACGGCTCCATCTCCGCGGTGACCTTCGTCACCGCCTGCAACTACCTGGAGGAGCGCGGTCTGGGCTGGTCCGGTCACATGGTCGCCGCCATGGCGCTGATGGAGTCCCCCGCCATCCTCGCCGGCGTGCTGCTCGCGCGCCTCGGCGGAGAGAACGGCGGCCGGGGAGGACGCGGCCGCTGGCCGGAGCTCCTGCGCGAGGCGTTCCTCGGAGGCCCGGTGTTCCTGCTCGTCGGCGCCTTCGCCATCGGCCTGCTCGTCGGCGAGAAGGGCTGGGAGAGCGTCGCCCCGTTCACGCACGAGCCGTTCAAGGGGATCCTCTGCCTGTTCCTGCTCGACATGGGCCTGATCGCCGCGCGGCGCCTGGACGAGGTGAAGCGCTCCGGGCTGCTGCTGGTGAGCTTCGCGATCCTGGTCCCCCTGCTGCAGGCGTCGGTCGGCGTGGGAGCCGCCTGGTTCCTCGGGCTGCAGCCCGGCGACGCGCTGCTCCTGACCGTGCTCTGCGCCTCGGCGAGCTACATCGCGGTCCCGGCCGCTCTGCGCACCGCGCTTCCGAACGCCAACGCGAGCCTGTTCCTGCCGATGTCGCTCGCCCTGACCTTCCCGTTCAACATCGCGGTCGGCCTGCCGCTCTACATGGCGACCATCGAAACCCTCTGGAGCACTCCATGATCCCCGTCAAGCGTCTCGAGATCGTGGTCGACGGCCTGCAGAGCGAGCGGGTGACGGAGCTGCTCGCGAAGCGCGGCCTGACCGGCTGGACCATGCTGCGCGGTGCCTCCGGAACCGGAGACCGCGGCGTGCAGCCCAGCGACGGGATCGCGCGCGGCACGTCGAACTCGCTGATCCTGACGACCTGCGAGCCGGAGCAGCTCGAGGGCGTGATCGAGGAGCTGCGCGAGCTGCTCTCGCGCTACGGCGGGATGTGCCTGGTCAGCGACGCCCACTGGCTGCGCCACTGATGCGCGCGCGGATCGACGACGACCTGGAGGAGGCCGTCCGGCTGCTCCAGGCGGGGCGCGTGGTCGGCGTCCCGACGGAGACGGTCTACGGGCTGGCCGCCAACGCGTTCGATCCCGCGGCGGTCGTGCGCGTGTTCGAGACGAAGCGCAGGCCGAGCTTCGATCCGCTGATCGTGCACGTCCGCGACGTCGAGGCGGTGCACGAGGTGGCGACCCGGCTGCCGGCGGCCGCCGAGCGCCTCGTGGAGCGCTTCTGGCCCGGACCGCTCACGCTCGTGCTCGAACGCAGAGACGTCGTGCCCGACCTGGTCACGAGCGGGCTCCCGACGGTGGCGGTACGCTGCCCGGCCCACCCGCTGATGCGACGGCTCCTGTCCCGCACGGGCTTTCCGCTCGCGGCCCCCAGCGCGAACCGCTTCGGCTCCGTGAGCCCGACCACGGCCCAGCACGTGGCCGACCAGCTGGGCGACGAGCTGGAGCTGGTCCTCGACGGTGGGCCCTGCGAGGTCGGGCTCGAGAGCACGATCGTGGGCTTCCAGGGGGAGCGCTGCCTCCTGTATCGCCCCGGCGGCCTGCCGCTGGAGGAGCTCGAGCGCGTGGTCGGGCCGGTCCCCACCGCCGCGCGCACGCCCGAGACCGCTCCCAGCGCTCCGGGCATGCTCACCTCGCACTACGCGCCGGCGCGGACGCTCCTGTTGGGCGAGCTCGACGAGCTCGTCGCGGAGCACGCCGGGAGCCGACTGGGCGTGCTCGCGTTCCGCGAGGAGCGCGCCGCCCACGCCTGTCGCGTGCTGTCTCCGTCCGGAGACCTCGGGGAGGCCGCACGCCGGCTGTTCGCCGCGCTGCGAGAGCTCGACGCGAGCGGGGCCGAGCTCCTCGTCGCCGAGCCGGTCCCGGAGAGCGGGCTGGGGCGCGCGATCAACGACCGCCTGCGGCGCGCCGCCCGCCCGCGCTCCTGACTCGCGCTCGGCCTAGAACACCGAGTCGCGCGACAGGTTCGAGGTCGTCGGATGCCCGTTGCTCGAACGCACCCAGGCGTCGAGGATCCGCTGCTCCCCGCTGCGCAGGCGGAAGCTACCGCTGCGCCCTTTCTCCCCCGCCGTGGACGAGTTGTTCATCCCGTGCGTGATGAAGATCCGCATGGGGAAAGGGAGCGAGTCGAGCCGCTGGTTCGGGTACTCGCTGCGCAGCATCCCGATCACGCCGTCCTGCTCGTCGGTGTCGTCGAGGTAGGCGTTCTGGATCTCCCAGCGATCGGCGTCGAGGTCGAGGAGGCGCACCTGCACGTGGAAGTAGCCCGCCATGTCGTCCCAGACGTCCCCGACCAGCACGCTCTCGTCCTCGCTGCTGTCGATCCAGGAGCGCAAGAGCGCGCGCCGCATCGCCTGGTTGTTGGGGAGTCGCTCCTCGAGGTAGCGCACCTCCTGCGAGGCAGCCTCGAAGGTGATGTTGCCGCCGCACTGGCGCTGCAGCTCCTCGCGGTACTCGTTCCACATGCGTCCGTGCTCCTGACGGTTCGAGGAGTAGCGCTCGAACGCGTCGATCCAGCGCGTGCAGAAGTCGTGCAGCGAGACCCGACCGGAGCCCGCACCGCTCACGACCCGCTGGAACGCCGGCTGGACGATGGCGCGCGCCACCTTGAACTGCGTCGGGACGAACTCCGACAGCACGCCGTCGACGATCGTGACGGCGAGGCTGATGTTGCTCGGGTCCGCCTGGGCGTTGCGGATGCCCGACTCGAAGTTGTTGACCACCGTGCCCATGCGCGAGCACCAGGTCTGAACGGCGCCCACGAAGTCCGTGCGCAGGCCGGTCCACTGGTCCTGCGTGATCGCCGTCGCGGGTCCCGCGCCGTCGTCGCAGTCCGCGGTGTTCGGGTTCCTCGCCGGCTGCGTCCCGCCGGCCACGCGCGAGTGGACGCGGTCGAGCCACGCGTCCGTTTCGGGGTTGAGACCTTCTCGATCCGACATGCTGATCCTCCTGGAGCGGTGTCGGAGTCCAGTCTAGCGACCGAGGCCCCCCGCGATCAGGCGGCACCGCCGGGAACCACGCGCCCCGGACCGGAGGCCGCCCAGGCCGCGATCCGGTCCCCCGCGCGCCGCGCCCCCGCGATGTTGCGGGCCACGGGTCCCAGCTCGAGCTCCGCCAGCGGCCCGCTGACGTGGATCCGGCGATGCCAGCGGAGCGCGCGGTCCACCATGGGGTAGCCGCAGGGCGCACAGCGCAGACCGGCGCTCGCGACGAGGTCGTCGACCAGCGCACCACCGGGCCGCTCCCGGGAGTAGCCCGTGGCGAGCAGCACGCGGTCGACCTCCAGCGCGTCGCCTTCGATCCGGTGCACGTGCAGACCGTTCGACCCGTGCTCGACCTCGCGCACGGCGGTTCGGTGGAACGCGACCTCGCCGCGCCGATGCCGGACCGTCAGCACGCGACGAACGTCCGGCGGGACGGAGCCGCGGTTGCGCGCGCGAGCGATCTCGGTCCGCCGCGCCCCGTAGTCGGAGAGACGCTGGAAGGCCGCCATGTGCTTCGGCCCCAGCCAGCCCGGATCGCTGTCGAACAGGTGCTCCCTCAGCTCGTGCCGCGTGAGGAGCTCGACGCGGTTGCCGGCGGCGGCCAGGCGGATCGCGATCTGAGCGCCGGTGATCCCGCCGCCCACGACCGCGACGCGCTGCCCGCCCGGTCCGTCCACGTCGGCCTCCGTCGTGTCGACGCCGAAGACGTGCCGCAGGCGATCGTCGTCCCGCTGGGCCCAGCGCGGCCAGTGCGGCTGTTCGCTCGCACCGATCGCGAGCACCACCCGCTCCGACCGGAGCTCCTGCCCGCTCGCGAGGTGCAGCGTGACGCGATCGTCGCCGACCTCGCAGCGCTCGACGCGATCCCGCTCGTGGAGCTCGTCGAGACGGAAGGACTCGATCAGGTGGTCGCAGTGCGCGTTGAAGAGCCCGAGCGCCGGACGCTCGTAGGGGATCGCGAACAGCCCCGTTGCGTCCCTCCGCGTCTTGCGCGCGAAGCGCAGGAGCGAGTGCGGATCCGACCCCAGGTGATGGACCGCGGGCGAGCGGAGGTACCCCATGCCGGTGACCGCGGTGCAGGTCCGCCAGCGCGCGAGCAGCCGCTCGCAGGGGTCCACGATGCGCAGCTTCTCGCGCGGCACCGCGGCCTCGGACAGGAGCCGCAGCGCCAGGTGGACCCCGTGGATCCCACCGCCGACGATCGTCCAGCCGAGCTCCTTCGGAGAGCTCACCCGCGGGCCTCCGGCGGAACGGCGAGGGAAGCGGGAGGCGATGGAGAACGGGGCATCCAGTCGGCGCGGACCATGGTCTCTTCGCGAGACCGATGCCTCCGGAGAGCCCGCGGTTCCCGGGATGTCCGGAAATCCCCCGCGCCAGCCGTTCAGTCCGCTCGCATCCGACGCGAGCCGACGAAGCCGCCGATCAGGAGCAGTCCGGTGGAGAGCATGACGAGCTTCGGGAAGTCCGTGGTCAGCATCACGCGCAGGCTCGCGAGGACGCCGAGGTCGGGGTTGCTCAGACTCGTCAGGGTGAACAGGAGTCCGTAGCGCTCGAACGTCAACGAGCTCAGGAAGCGGAAGGCCTCGAACCGCACCCCCATCAGGTTCAGGGCGCCGATCATCAGGAGGTAGGCGAAGGACAAGAGGTTCGGCGCCGCCTGGTTCTTCGCGAAGGAGGCGATCAGGAGTCCGACCGCGAAGTAGCCCGCGGTCAGGGGCAGCATCGTCGCCCAGAACAGGGGCGAGCCCAGGACCGCGGGACGCAGGGCCCCCACCACGAGGGCCGAGGTGCCGAGCGCGAGGCCGCCGTGGACGACCCCCTTCGCGAGCACCAGCTCGAAGAAGGTCGCCGGCGTGGAGAGGAGCGCGCGCAGGGCACCTCGCTCTCGCTCCTGGGCCGTCAGCGAGACCAGGAGACCGCAGGCGGCGAAGAACTGGATCGTCGTCAGGAGCGCCGTGCCGACGAGCGGCAGGCTCACGAGGTCCGCGACGGTCACGTCCTCGAGCGCCGAGCGCGCTGGAGCGCTCTTCGTGGGCGGTGGCTGGAGCGGCTGCACCGTCTCGAAGAAGCGCGGCTCCTCGCCGAAGTGCGCCACGGAGGCCGAGAGGAACCAGCGCGTCACCGGCCAGAGCACGGTCGGATCCGACCCGGGGTAGCGATAGCGGACCTGGCGACGGTTCACGTCGGCCTCGGCATCGTAGACCGACGGACGAAGCTCGATCACGCAGCTGGACCCCGTGTAGTCCTCGGAGCCGATCGCCGCGAAGTCGAGGAACCGGATCCCGAGGCTCTCCGGAGCCCGACTCCGGAGATCGCGCACCCAGTCGTCCTCCTCCCAGTAGACGATCGTGGCGCCGGGGACCGCGCGCGCCGTCGCGCTCTCCTCTGGAGCCTCGTCCTGGACCAGGCCGCTCGAACCGACGAGGAACGCCACCAGGACCAGGAGCCCGAGCAGCATCAGAGCGGGCCCGTTGCGCACCAGCCGCGCCACGTCCTTCCAGACCAGCGTGCGCAGGACGTACAGGCGCAGCCTCACTGGTACGCCTCCCCGGTCAGCTTGCGGAAGACGTCCTCGAAGCGGAAGTCCAGGGAGTGCACGCGCAGGTCCGCGCGGTCGCGAATCAACCCGGCCAGCTCCGCGCGGGACGCGTCGTCCTCGAGGTCGAACTCCTGCCGTCGTTCGGCTCCCTCCACGTCCTGCTCGACGCGCACCTTCTTCTCGGCGTGACGCGTCATGAACGCGGCGGGCGTGTCGGACTCGATCAGACGACCGCGCGCGAGGATCGCCACGCGATCGCAGACCTCCTCGACCTCGGTCATGTTGTGCGTCGTCAGGAAGACGGTCGTGCCCTGCGCGCTCAGGTCCTTGAGGATGCGACGCACGAGAGTCGTGGAGTGCGCGTCGAGGTTCGCCGTCGGCTCGTCGCAGAACAGGACCTTGGGACGGTGCAGGATCTCGCGCGCGATCAGGAGCTTCTTGCGCATCCCCTTCGAGTAGCGCGCGACCCGGAGACCCGCGGACTCGGCGAGCTCCAGGTCCGCCAGCACCTCCTCCACGCGCGACTTCGGCAAGCCGTAGAGCGAGGCGTAGATCCGCAGGTTGTCGCGTCCGCTGAGCTCCTCGAAGTGGTCCTCCGTGTCCGGGACGTAGCCGCAGGAGCGCTTGACCTCTTCGAGCCGCGCGGGAATCGGATGCCCGGCGATGGCGACGAATCCCGAGGTCGGACGCAGGCCGCCGGTCAGCACGCGGATCGTGGTGGTCTTGCCCGCGCCGTTCGGCCCGAGGAAGCCGAAGACCTCGCCGGGTTCCGCCACCAGCGACAGCTGGTCCACCGCCACGAAGGAGCCGAAGCGAACGGTCAACTTGTCGATCTCGATCATGGAGCAGAGGTCCTGAAGCGCGTCGGGCAGAGGGACGCGGCTAGTCGTCGAGGAGAAAGGCCCAGGTCGCCGTCGCTCCCGGTCCGAAGACCAGGACCGAGTCCGGGCCGAAGCGCTCGGGGCGTGCCCCCTGCGCGTCCCGGGTCGTCGCGAGGTCGATCGAGAGGAGTCCGGTGCGCCCGGCCTCCGGCTCGACCAGCGTGAGGCTCCACGCGGAGGCGGAGAGCCGAACGCCGTCCTCGACCTCCTCCCGCGCATACCCCGCACCGACCAAGCGCCGCACCCACTTGTCCCGCAGCTCCTCGGGCAGCGCGAGCGTCAACCCGGTCACGTCCTGGAGAAGTCGCTCTTCGTCGAAGTGCGGCGCGAGGAAGTCGCTGCGCTTCACGCCGTTCTCCTCGGCGGAGCGGTCCGGGTAGAGCCAGGGAAGGAACTCCGGTCGGTAGGCGCTGGCCCACAGCACGAAGCCCTCCGAGGCGAGAGTGTCCAGGGGGACGAGCACCTCGTGCCAGGGCACCGGCGGGTTCGCCGCGGACCAGTCACGCTGCGACCGCGAGACGTCCTCGGCGGCGCCGGCGGCCCAGGCACGCTCCAGATCGTCCAGCTCTTCCGGACGATCGACCCCGAGACCGATCCCCACCTTGCCGACCGGCTCGCCGAAGGCGTTGTCCGGTCCGAGCAGCTCGAGGTAGGTGTTGCGCCCTCGCACGTAGAGCGACGGGCTCTCGTCCGTGGGAGGATCGAACTCGGGGAGACCCGTGTCCACGCTCGCGAAACGCTCCGTGAAGAACGCGCTCGAACGGATCGCGGCGTAGGTGGCCTCGTCGAGCACGACGTAGAAGTGGTTGAGCTCGACGCGGCTGGAGGGCGACACGCGTCCTGCGAGTCGACGCTTCTCCTCGTCCAGGTCCACGACCTCGGTCCCGTCCTCGATCCAGTCGGCCGCCGGAACCCCTTTCAGGTAGTGGTCGAACCACTCCAGGATCCGGCGGTGGTAGTCGCGTCGATTCGGCGCTTGCCGAAAGCTGTGGTTCTCGCCTTCGTAGACGAGCAGGACGACCTGCTTTCCCGCTCGGCGTGCGTAGTTGTAGAAGACCGTCGACTGGAAGAACTCCACGACTCCGTCCTCGTCCCCGTGAGCGAGGAGCAGAGGCGTCTCGAGGTCCTGGATCCCGTGCAGAGGCGAGTTCGCCAGGTGCGCCTCGGGGTCCTCCCAGTAGGGCACCTCCATCCGAGCCTGCCCCGTCTCCCAGTGGTCTGGCTCCGCCATCCCCGAGTTCCAGTGAATCTGGCCCATGAAGCTCACGAAGTCCGTGAGCGGCGCACCGGCCACCGAGGCGGCGAACAGCTTCGTGCGCGTCGGCAGGTAGGCGGCCTGGTAGCCCCCCCAGGAGTGCCCCACCAGACCCACCCGCGCCGCATCGACGAGCCCGCGCTCCACGACGTTTCCGATGGCCGGTCGAACGGCCTCGATCGCCGACACGCCCGGTTGGCGCGGGCGATAGGCGATGTCGAGGAGCATCACGAAGTAGCCGCGCTGCGTCCACGTCGTGAAGTTGTAGTAGTCCTCCTCGTCCGGCACGTCGTAGATGTGCATCCAGGGCGACTCGCGCTCGTAGGTCCAGACGATCATCGGGTAGCGCCGCGTCGGATCGTGATGGACCGGGTAGTAGAGCGCGGCCTGGAGCGCTTCTCCCCCCTCGTTCACGAACGGCACCAGCTCCGCGTGCGTCCAGGCGAACTCGCTCTGGAACGGGTTCGTCTCGGTGACCTGCCGGTGCGGGGAGAGGTCCGGACCGCTCACGAAGAAGTCGGGGGAGTCCTCCATCGACTCGAGCGAGAACACGAACACGTCGGCCTCGTCTGCCTTCGTCAATCGCCTGGGGAACGCGTCCAGGGCGAACAGGCTCTCGGCCCGGGCCCCCGGGCTGGAGCGCGCGAAGCCACGCTCTCCGGTCTGCTCCTTCCACGTCGAGAAGTACAGCGTCTCCCCGGGCGCGAAGGCCTCCTCGTCCGGGTCGAGGTCCTCGACGCGGTGACGGGTGCGGTCCTCGGCCCCGGCCGTCAGCCGCATCGCGGACCGCCCGTCGAGCGCCAGGCGCCACACGTCGTAGCGGTCGTACAGGAGAACCGCCTCCTCCTCCTCCTCGAGCCAGCCACCGAGACCGTAGGGCGGCGCGAGGTCCGTCGGCTCGTCGTGCTCTTCGTCGGCGAACGTGGTGCGGAGGTTCTCGGTCAGGTTCGTGCGCTGCCCGTCTTCGACGCGCAGGGAAGTGAAGTCGCGCCCGTCGAACGTGAGCAGGTAGCGTCCGCCCAGGGAACTCCAGGAGTAGCGCACGCGCTCGAGGACCTTGCGCCGAGACCCGTCCTCGAGGTCGACGACCCAGACGTCGTGGTAGGGACGACCGAACATCTCCCCCCAGGCGTAGGGGGCGCGGATCTCCTCGATACCGTGCTTCCCACCGGCGAGGACGGACGCGTCGCCGAACGGGTCCGTGCCCACCGGCAGCACGCGATCGCGCTCGAGGTCCCAGACGGCCAGCAGGGCACGCTCGAGGTCTTCTTCCCGGTCGAGCTCCTGCTCGGGGAAGATCCGCACGTCGCGCGGATGCCAGATCTGCACGCCCGGTAGAGGGTCTTCCCCGGAGTCCTCGTCGGCGCCGTCCGGGATCGTTCGCCGCGCTTCCTGCAGACCGATGGCGAGGCGACCTCCGGAGTCGAACCACTCGGGCTCGAGGGACGCCGCGACGCGCAGCCCCGCGGGAACGGACTCCGACCTCGCGTCCAGCGAGAGCGCGCGGGGTTCCGGCGCGTCGAGGTTCCGCCAGGCGAGGACCGCGACCTCCGCCCCCTCCTCGTCCGAGCCGAGGGCCGCCAGATGGAGACCGTCCTCGCACCAGACGAGCGCACTGTAGCTCTCCATGGAGGAGTGCAGCACGCGAAGACGTCCGGAAGCGGGGTGATAGACCTGCACACCGCTCCCGCCCTCGGAGCTCGCCTGGACGATCCAGGCGATCCAGTCGCCCTCCTCGCTCCACGCGAACTCGCAAACGTCGCCCAGGACCAGCTCCTCGCCCTGCTGGTCGAGGATGCGAAGGTCCGCACCTCTCCCCTCCTCTCCGTCGGGGGTTCCGAGCAGGGCCAGGAAGCGGCCCGACGCGTCGAACTCGGCCGTGCGGATCGCCTCGAAGGCGCGCACGTTTCCCGTCTCGAGGTCGAGCAGCTCGATCCCGTCGCGGTGCGGCGTCCCGGCGCTCTCGAGACGGTCGCGCTCCTCGTCGGAACACCCGGTCGCCCAGACGAGGAGCCGCGCGTCCGGCGAGAAGCGCGGCTCGGAACCGAACGGGAAGACGCGCTCCTCCTCCTCATCACTGTCGAGACGTCGCAAGCGCAGCTCGTCCTGCCCGTTCACGCGCTGGATCGGGTAGGCGAGCCAGCGCCCGTCGCCCGAGAGCGCGTGCGGCTCCCAACCGAAGCTCTCCCACCGGCCGTAGTCCGCCGGGGTGAGCGCCGGGAGAACGGCGGCCTCCTCCTGCGCCTCCTGTGCCTCCTGCGCGGAGGAGGGACACGGCAAGAGCCCGAGTGCGGACCAGATCGGAAGAGCGAGGAGCTGCATGAGAGCCTCGAGGGGAGGAGGCCGGGAGCGCGAGGGTTCCCTTCATCATGCCGCTGCTTCGCTTCCGGTTCCCGGCAAGTGAACGCAGGAGTCCCCAGCGAAACGGTGTTCGAAGGGCTGCGCTCCGAAACGCCCCGGAACGGCCGATGAGGCTCCCGGGACGGCGTCGGGGAAGAGCGACGCTGTCGCCCTCTCGCGTTCGACAGGCGACGACCGTGCGATCCGCGCGCTCGGTCTTTTTTTGCGCGATCGAGCCGTGGGTTCCTCGTCCGCCGCGGGTCGATCGCGCGCTCGGTCTTTTTTTGCGCGATCGAGCCGTGGGTTCCTCGTCCGCCGCGGGTCCCCTGGGGCGACGGCGACGACCCACCCGCGCCGCTCCCCCAGCCCATGGACGAACAAGCCTGGATCGAGCTGTTCCGCGAGCACATGCCGCCGCTC
>CAZDYS010000014.1:0-20279 GCA_964509445.1 uncultured Planctomycetaceae bacterium | reverse complement strand
GAGCAACAAGCAGAGGGCGGGCATCCCCGGATCCTAGTCCCGGCTCCCTCGAAACCCCGCTTGACAGTCCTCGGAGAGCCGTGGCAATGTATTGCGCAACATGTTGCAGAAAAGGAGCGAACCCATGCGCACGTCCCTCGTCCCCGTCTTGCTCGGGGCTCTCCTGGCTCCGATCGGGGCCTCTTCCTCCTCCCAAAGCCCTGTTCCGCGAGGGGGGACCGGAGTCTCCACGCAGCCCGCCATCGCGCTGCAGGACCCGGCTCCCGCAGAGAAAGCGCAGGCGGAGGTCGTCGAGGACCTCGTCGTCGCGCTGCGCCGCCACTACGTGCACCAGGAGCGCGTCGAGGAGCTCGTCGCCGGTCTGCGGGCGCGCCTCGAGCGAGGCGACTACGCGCAGGCGACCGGGGAGGCCCTGGCGGAGCAGCTCTCCAAGGACCTCGTCGCGCTGAGCGGGGACCTGCACTTCGCGGTCGTCTTCGACCCCGCCTGGATCGAGCAGCTGCGCGCCGAGGGCGGAGAGGAGCGGAGTCCGCTGCGCGAGGACGAGATCGCCTCGCTGCAGCGGTCGAACTTCGGCTTCAAGCGCCTCGAGATCCTCGAGGGGAACGTCGGCTACGTGCGCTTCGACTTCTTCCCGAACCCCGACCTCTCCTTCGCGGTCGCGGAAGCGGCGATGCGGTTCGTCGAGAACGCCGACGCGCTGCTCTTCGACATGCGCTACAACCGCGGCGGCTACAACCAGTTCGGCCAGCTGCTCACGAGCTTCCTGTTCGACGCCGAGGAGCGGCGCCCGTTCCTCGAGTACGCGGCCATGGACGAGGGCGAGGAGCTCCGCGGGTCCTACCACACGCTCCCCTCCCTGCCCGGGCCGCGCCGCCCCGACGTGCCCGTGTACGTCCTGACGAGCACGACGACCTTCTCGGCGGGGGAGTGGTTCGCCTACTCGCTGCAGAAGCTGGGGCGCGCCGTGACCGTCGGGGCCCGCACGTCCGGAGCCTCTCACGCGGTGACCCGCAAACCGGTCGACGACGCGTTCCTGCTCCAGGTCCCGATCGGCGTCGTCCGGGCCCCGAGCGACCAGAGCGACTTCGAGGGCGTCGGCGTCGCGCCGGACCATCCCATCGCGTCGTTCCGGGCGCGTGACGAGGCCCACCGGCTCGCGCTCGAGGAGCTCGCCCGACGTTCTCCCGACGCGCGCGCCGGCTACGACTGGCTGCTGCCGGTCGTGCGCGCGCGGCTCGCGCCGCCGAACCTCGACCGGACGCACCTGGAGCGGCTCGCGGGC
Organism: uncultured Planctomycetaceae bacterium; assembly: GCA_964509445.1. Classification (GTDB taxonomy): domain Bacteria; phylum Planctomycetota; class UBA1135; order UBA1135; genus CAZDYS01. The sequence continues at coordinate 18,994 of CAZDYS010000014.1, read as the reverse complement.
GAGTACGAGGGACGCACGATCGAGGTCCTGGACGGTCGGCTGAGCTATCGCTGGCGCGAACGGTTCCGGCTCACGCTCCTGCCGCTGGAGCGCAACCTGTTCGCCGTCGAGGGAGGGAACGACTTCCGGTTCCGGTTCCTGGAGGAGGACGGGCAGGTCACGGGGCTCGAACGTCAGGACGCGGACGGTACGCTCACCCTCTACCCGCGACTCTGAAGAGCTCTCCCATGACGAACGTCGACGGTGTCCCGTTCCTCGGTCGCGCCACCGAGCGCCTGGAGCGCCTGATCCACGACCAGACGGCAGCCGTGTTCGCGCGCTGGGGGATCGAGGTCCCGGTGCGGTCGTGCTCGCTCGTGCTGACGCTGGAGCGGCTCGGCGCGGCCAGCGCCTCCGACCTCGCGCGCGAGCTCGGCGTCTCGCACCAGCTGGTGCTGCAGAAGGTGCCGAAGCTCGAGCGACTCGGTCTGGTGGCGAGCGAGCGGGATCCCGCGGACGCACGACGCAAGTTCTTTCGGCTGACGGACGCGGGGCTCGCGCAGGCGAAGAAGGTCGCGGCGACGGGGACGGCGTTCGCCGCGGCCTACGGCGGGTTGTTCGAAGAGGTGGGCGACGTGCACAAGCTCGTGACCGACGCCGCGGCCGCGCTCACGGAGCGCCCGCTCGTCGAGCGGATGCCCGAAGAGCTCGAGGGACTCGCTGCGTCCAGGCGCGCGGACGCGGACCCGACCGCACGTCTTCCGCGAGGCGAGACGCTCCCGTAGTGTCCCGACCCTGGAGCGCGCGGCCCGAGGTCGCGGCCCGCCTCGTCCCCTCGAACCCCCGCCCGTGGAGCCTGCGATGATCAAGCTGGTCATGTGCCTCACCCGCCACCCCGACAAGACGCGTCAGCAGTTCCAGGACTACTGGCGTCACGAACACGGCCCGTTCTTCCAGCAGAACGCCGGCGCCATGGGAGCGGTGAAGTACCTGCAGGACCACACGCTGGAGACGCCGCTCAACGAAGCGTTCCGCGCGTCCCGCGGGATGCGGGAGCCCTACGACGGAGTCGCCGAGGTCTGGTTCGCGTCCGAGGAGGAGCTGGTCGCGGCGATGAGCACGCCCGAGGGGCAGAAGCTCAGCGCCGCGCTGCTGGAGGACGAGCAGAGCTTCATCGACCACGCGCGCTCGTCCGCCTTCCTGGTCGAGGAGGTCGAGTTCCCCGCCTCGTGAGCCCGGGCCCAGGGTATACCTGGAGCCAGAGCTTCGCCGCGTTCGGAGGGGCGGGGCGAAGCAGCATGGACAGGCCGACCGAACACGAGCGTCGCCGCTGGACGGAGACCCTGACGGCGGCGGCCCAGGGCGACCCGCAGGGCGCGGAGGCGCTCTTCCCGCTCGTCTACGGAGAGCTGCGTCAGGTCGCGTCGGCACGCATGGCCAAGCTGCCGCCCGGTCACACGCTGCGTCCCACGGAGCTCGTCCACGAGGCCTACCTCCGCGTCCAGGACGCGGCGGGGCCGAGCTTCGAGGGCAAGGCGCACTTCTTCTTCGCGGCCTCGCGCGCGATGCGCGACATCCTCGTCGAGGACGCGCGCCGCAAGTCCGCGGACAAGCGCGGAGGAGGCCGACGACGCGTTCCTCTCGAGCAGGCCGACCTCGCCGTGGAGCCGCCGGACGGAGACGTCCTCGGCGTGAGCGCCGCGCTGGAGAAGCTGGAGCGCGTCGACACGGACCACGCGAACCTCGTGCTGCTGCGCTACTTCAGTGGGTTCAGCGTGCCCGAGATCGCGCGCATCCTCGAGACGTCGGTCAGCAGCGTCGAGCGTCAGTGGCGGTTCGTGCGGGCCTGGCTGCAGAACGAGCTCGAACGAGGTGGAGAGCTGCGTGGCGACTGAGTCGCGCCATCGCCGGCTCCAGGAGGTCTTCGAAGCGGTCGGAGACCTGGAGCCCGAGGCCCAGAGGGCCGAGCTGGACCGGCTCTGCGGAGACGATGCGTCGCTGCGCGCCGACGTCGCGAGGCTCCTCGGATGCGAGAGCGCGGCGGCGCACCTCGACGACGGAGCGCGCGTCACCTTCGAGACCGGCGGCGAGCGGATCGGAGACCGGATCGGTCCCTACGAGATCCTCGAGGAGCTCGGGGAGGGCGGGATGGGGAGCGTCTTCCTCGCTCGTCAGAGCGAACCGGTGCAGCGTCGCGTCGCGCTGAAGATCATCAAGCTCGGCATGCGGTCGCCCGAGGTCGTCGCGCGTTTCGAGGCCGAACGGCAGGCGCTCGCGCGCATGAGCCACGTCGGGATCGCGAGCGTCTTCGACGCGGGGACGACCTCGCTCGGTCGTCCCTACTTCGCGATGGAGTGGGTGAACGGGAAGCCGGTGACGCAGCACTGCGACGAGCACCGCCTCTCCGTGCGCGACCGTCTGCGGATCTTCGTCGAGGTGTGCCGCGCCATCCACCACGCGCACCAGAAGGGGATCATCCACCGGGACGTCAAACCCTCGAACGTGCTCGTCGTGTCGCTGGAGGGGCGAGCGGTCCCGAAGGTCATCGACTTCGGCATCGCGAAGGCGACGCAGGAGCCCCTCACGGAGCACGGCGACCTGACCGGGGTGCGTCAGCTGATCGGGACGCCGGCCTACATGAGTCCGGAGCAGGCTGGCCTGCACCAGCGCGACGTCGACACGCGCACCGACATCTACTCGCTCGGCGTGTTGCTCTACGAGCTCCTGACCGGAGGGACTCCGCTGGAGGCCTCCAGCCTGGACGAGGAGGGGCTCGCGAGCTTCCACCGGCGCCTGGAGGAAGTGCCTCCGGAACCGCCGAGCCGGCGCATCGCGTCGCTCCCTGGCTCCGAGGCCGCGGACATCGCCGCGCGCCGTTCCTCCGAGCCGGTGCGCCTCGAACGCAGCTTGCGAGGCGACCTGGACTGGATCGTGCTGCGCTGCCTCGAGGCCGAGCGCGCTCGTCGCTACGGCTCGGCGGCCGAGCTGGCGCGGGACGTCGAGAACCACCTGGACTGCCTCCCGGTGCTCGCCGGCCCGCCCTCGGCGAGCTATCGCTTCCGCAAGTTCGTCCGCAGGAACCAGACCGCCGTCGGGGTCGCGGTCGCGAGCGTCCTGCTGCTCGTCGCGGTCACGGTGTTCTTCGTGCGCGCTCTGCAGGAGCGCAGCGAGCGCGCCGAGGCCGCGCTGGCGGACAGTCTGCTCGAGCGAGGGCGCACGGCCGCGCTGCTCGGCAACCAGGCCGTCGCGGAGAAGCTGATCTGGCCCCAGTTCCTCCGGGATCCGGAGTCGTCGGCCGCCTACTGGGCGCTGTGGGAGTGCTACAGCCAGCAGCCCTGTCTGGCGAGCTCGCGGCTCCAAGGGACGAACACCTGGACGGTCTGCAGCTCCGTGTCCATCGACGGTCCGCTGGTCGCGGTGGCCGCGGGAGAGGCGGGCGTTCACCTGGTCGACACCACCGGCGCGTCCGACGAACGCCATCTCGAGGTCGATGGCACGGAGGTCTTGAGCGTCGGCCTGCGCCTCGCCACGAACCTCGTCGCCGCGGGCTGCGAGGACGGCTCGGTGCACGTCGGCTCGCTCGACTCCTCGGAGCCTCTGCGTGCGCTCCACCGGGCGGACGCGCACGAAGACCCGGTGCGCGTCCTCGAGCCGTCCGCCACGAACGAGTGGTTGTTCACGGCGACCCAGGAAGGCGCTCTCCGCGTCTGGGACACGGCGTCGGGAGAAGCGCTCGCGAGCCTCGAGACCGGTGAGCCGATCTCGAGCCTCGGCGCGAGTCCGACCGGACGCTGGCTGGCGGTGGGCACGCTCGAGGGGTCCGTCCAGCTCTGGGAGCTCTCCGAGGTCGGCGTTCCGACCTTGTTCTGGCGGTCCGAGGACGGTCACCGCGACCACGTTCGCCGCCTCACGTTCGAACCCTCGGGGTCCGTGCTCCTGAGCGCCAGCCGCGACCAGTCCCTGATGCGCTGGGATCTCTCCACGGGAGCCCGTCTCGGGCGCTTCGGCATCGGCAAGAACTACAACGTCGAGTTCGCGCCGGGCGGGGAACTGGCGGCCTCGATCGGCCTGACGCTCGAGCTTCGCGATCCGGAGACGCTCGAGTCCCTGCGTTCCATCGGGGTCCCCGGGTACCGGCTCGGGTTCCGGGACGACGAGACGATCGTCGTGGCGAATCCGGTGCGGTTCAACGTGTTCGAGGTCGAGCCGCACCTCTGTCGACGTTCAGCACGGGCCTTCGAGGAGATCGCCTATGCGATCGAAGCGAGTCCGGACGGTTCTCTCCTGGCGGTTGGTTCCACGGGAGGCGCGGTACACCTGTGGGACCGCGAGAGCCTCACGCACGCCGGCTCGCTGGTCGATCGGGGAGCCCAGGTCGATGCCGTTCGCTTCCACCCGTCGGGGAGCCAGCTCGCGGCCGCCAGTCTCGATGGGGCCGTCCGCTGCTGGGACGTGCGCTCGCGCGAGCTCCTCTGGCAGAGCACCGGCTTCGCGGAGAGCGGCACCGCGCTCTCCTTCTCGCCGGACGGCGAGCAGGTGTGGGTCGGTGGAATGGACCGCCTGACGTTGCTCCGGGCGCGGGATGGCCACCTCCTCGCGAAGGTCGCGCTCGGGGACACGGAGATCGTCGGCCTGAGCTTCTCTCCCGACGGCGCCTCCGTCGCGGTCTCCCTGCGAACGCACCGGATCGTCGTCGTCGACGCGGCGACGCTCGAGCCCCTGGCGGATCTGCGCACGGCTGCGGCGGTCTGGGACCTCGACTTCGATGCGCAGGGCATCGTCGCCGGCCTGTGGGACGGGAGCGTGCAGACCTTCACCTGGCCGGATCTCGAGGAGGTGCGGCTGCCGAAGGACCACGCCACGCTCGTGCGCTCCGTGGCGTTCGTTCCCGAGGGGGTCATGCCCGGCGGCGAGCGGGCGCTCGTGACGGGCAGTGACGACGGGACCCTGAAGCTCTGGGACCTCGACACGGGGCGGCGCCTCCTGACGCTCGACCCGGGGGCCCAGGCGATCTACGGAGTCGACTTCCTGCGCGCGGGGCCGGCGGCGGGAACCCTGGTCTCCTCCCACGAGGACGGGACCATCGCGCTCTGGGATCTCGGCTACTACGAGCGCCACATCGCCGGCAACGTCCGCTACCAGCTCTGGCGGCGGAGCGAAGAGCTCGGGGAGAGCCTCGATCCGGCGCCGGTGCTGGAGTGGGCCTCCTCGGTCTTGCCGCGGACCGCGCCGGCGAGCGGCGACTGACGCGTCGGACCCGAAAACTCCGGGATTGTTGAAGGGCTCCGCCGTCCGTTGGACGGCTGAAGGGTGTTGACCCGATTCCGCGCCCGAGCCGCGCGGTGAGCCCTCTCACAAGACCATGCGCCACGCATCCCCTTCTCGTTCCCTCCCTCGTTCCCTCTGCCTCGCCGCCCTGGCGCTGCTCTCCACCGACCTCGCCGCCCAGACCGATTCCGTCTGGGACGGAGCCGACGACCTGCTCCCGAACGAGGTCTCGCCTCCCTGGGACTTCTCGGTCACGGGGGGCTCCGCGCTCCTGCGAGGCGGCGAGCTCGTCTGCCGCACCTCGGACTTCGGCGAGGAGATCTCGGCCCGGCAGAGCGGACCGCTGCTCTCCTTCGGCGGCACCCTCGTGATCGAGGCACGCCTGCGGGTCTCGACGAGCAACCAGAACAGCCCGCATCGCCGTGCCGCCTGCATCCGCTTCTCGAGGGACGCGCAGGTCGGAGGCGCCCTCTACCTGGGGGTCGACGAGCTGCTCCTCGCGAACGCCGAGTTCGGCACCGGTCAGACGGTCGTCGTCGACACGAACGAGGCCTACCACACCTACCGCATCGAGCTGACCGAAGCGGGCGCGATCACCGTGTTCCAGGACGATGAGCCGGTCCTCTCGGGGGCGACCTTCGCCTCCGCGAACCTGCACGGCTCGGAGCCCTACGTGGAGTGGGGCGCGTGCTCTCCCGAGGCCTTCGGGACGAGCCAGTGGGAGTCCGTCCGCCACAACGCCGGGCCGCCGACGGTCGAGTGGGGCGGGACGCTGCCGGTCGAGTCCTCGGGCTTCCTCAACCCGGCGCTCCTGGTGGGCTTCAACCCGCAGCCGGAGCCGCCGGCCTACGGGCTGGACGGCTTCTCCAACCCCGAGATCACGGTGGGAGGCCACCCGCCGGATCCCGGGCTCTGGATGCACGTCGCGAGCTTCGGGGACGTGACCTTCGACGGCACGTTCAGCATCACCGGGAACACGATCCGCGTGGAGATGATCGACCCGACCGGCCCCTACGGCGCGCTCCTGGCCACGCTCACGTCGAGCGGCGGCGAGAGCATCGATCCGGTCTCGGCCGTCGGATTCGATCCGCAGCCCGAGCCGCCCGCGAACCCGACCGCCTTCGGCTTCAGCCAGCAGCCTCCGTCGTTCCAGTCGGACGGCTTCTCCATCGGCTTCCAGCTGACGGGGACCACCGGTCGCTCGTTCAGCACGAACACGCACACCTGGACGCTCGAGCTCGTCGACGCCACCGGCGCGAGTCTGCCCCTCGCGCCCACGGGCGGTTCGCCTTCTCCGGCGCGCTTCCTGTGGGACGGAGAGCAGGCGGGGGATCGCTTCGGCAGCAGCGTCTCGTTCCTCGGGGACCAGGACGGAGACGGTGAGGAGGACGTCCTGATCGGTGCGCCGCACTTCGACGGGCTCGCCGGGGAGGACTGCGGCAAGGTCTACGTCGTCTCCAGCGCGACCGGTGCACTGCTCGAGTCCTGGGAGGGCGAGCAGGCCGGATCCCTGTTCGGGTCGAGCGTCTCCTCGGCCGGCGACCTGGACGACGACGGCGTCGAGGACGTCGTCGTCGGAGCCCCCGAGTTCGACGTCGTCGGGGCTTTCGCGCTCCGTCCCGACGCCGGCAAGGCGTACGTGTACTCGGGCGCCTCGGGAGCTCTGCTCTTCGAGCGCGAGGGCGGGTCGTCGAACGACCGGTTCGGCACCGTCGTCGACGGAGGAGGCGACCTGAACGGCGACGGAGTGGACGTGGTCCTGGTCGGGTCTCCCGGAGAGGACGGTCCCGCGGGGATCGACACGGGCGCCGTGTACACGCTGCTGCCGACCGGCTCGGTCCTGAACCGCGTGTTCGGAGAGAACACCGGGGACGGGCTGGGGAGCTCCCTCGCGGGAGGAGTCGACCAGGACGCGGACGGTGAGCCGGACTTCGTCACCGCGGCGCCGGGGTTCGCCAGCACCGGGAAGATCTACCTCTACACCGTGTCGGGAGCGCTCCTGCACCAGCAGGTCGCCCAGGGCGGGCAGGTCTTCGCCGAGGTGACCTTCGTCGACGACGTCACCGGCGACGATCGCGCCGAGCTCGCGGCTTCGCCCGGGGATGCGCTCGGTGCGGGCGCCGTCTACCTGCTCGAGGCCGTCTCCGGAGTCGGCATCACGACGATCTCCTCCTTCGCGGGCACCGGGAACGAAGCCCTGGGGACGAGCCTCGACGGCGTCGGGGACGTGAACGGGGACGGCGTCGGAGACGTGCTCGCGGGAGCGCCGACCTTCGGTCTCGAGGGTCGGGTGCGCGTGCTCTCCGGCGTCGACGCCGCACCGCTGTTCACCTGGAACGGGGAGGAGCTCGCGGGCACGTCGAGCCTGTTCGGCGCGGGCACGTCCGGCAAGAACGGCGCCGACGTGAACGGGGACGGGTTCTCGGACCTCCTGACGGCCGCGCCTGCCTACAGCGATCTGCAGGACACGGCCGGCCGCGTCGTGCTCCTGCTCGGTGGTCGTGAAGACGTCCTCTGCGAGGCCGAGCTCGGGAGCGACCCGACCCTGAGCGACTCCGCCGGCACGATCGGCATGGGGCCGAAGCTCGCGACGCCCGGACAGCCCTTCAACCTCACGCTCGACTGCTCGGGTGCGACGGGGAACGGGGTCTTCGTGATCGCGCTGCACGCCGGCAAGCTCTCGAGTCCTGTGAGCTTCCGCTTCGGCGCGTTCTATCTCGCGGGCCCGCGGTTCATCGGGACGTCCGGGTCCCACCAGGCCGACGCGCAGTCGTTCTACCCGACCGGGCTGGTGCTGCCGGCGGACCCGAGCCTGCTCGGAGTGAGCTACACGGCGCAGGGGTCGTGCAGCGGGTATGCGGGGGGTCTGCGTTCGTCCAACGCGATCACGCAGACGATCGGCGGCTGAGTCCGCCGGCAGGGTACCGCCCGCCGAGGGGAGGGCGGGCGGCACGGCGCGAAGGGTCCGGCCGGGGAGCCGATCGGCCCGGGGGAGACCGGCGACGAAGAAGCCCCCGCAGCGTCCGAGGACGGTGCGGGGGCCGGAGCGGTGCGGGAGTCGCCGCGCCTACCAGGACACGAACTGTCCGTTCCCCAGCGCGATGTACCCGCTGTCCCCGCTCGTGCTGACAGCCGTGCCCAGGTTGTTGTTCGCGTAGAACCCGTTCTGGCCCTCGTTGGCGTAGAAGGACTGCTTCGACGGCGGGTTCGCCCAGCCGAAGGTGGAGTCGCCGCCGGCGTAGCCCGTGTTCCCCATGGCGTTCCAGTCGCTCATCGCGGCGCCCCAGGTCTCCAGCATCGCCTGCCACTCTCCGACTGCCTGCTGCATCGTGGCCGCGTCGTAGGTCTGGCCCTGGAAGCCGCCGCCGCCGAACCCGTCGGCTCCGAACTCGCTCTCGAACAGGGAGGCGAAGGCCTCGAGGTCGAAGTCCTGCATCCCGCTCTCGTCGAGGTCGCCGAAGGCGTCCGCGAAGGCGTCGTCGAACAGGCGCTGGTCCTCTGCCGCCAGGGCCTGCATCGCCTGCAGCAGAGCCTGCGGATCCTCGGCCTGCTTCGTCTTCCGCGGAGCCTGCGGGGCGGCGGGCGTGGCGACCCGGGCGGTCGGCGCCTGCGTCTTCGGGCTCGTCTCGGGCTGGGCGGGAGCGGCCGAGTCGCCGTCGGTGAGGAAGAGGACCAGCGCGGCGGTGGCGAGGGAGGTGGAAACGGTGGTGAGCAGGTTCTTGTTCATGATCGAGGTCGTTGGGTGGGGGCCGCACGGGCCGTTTGACCCCTTCCCCGTCGCCCCCGCTCGCGACCCCTCACGGTCTCCCGATTTTCTGTCCTCGCTTCCCCAGAACGGCCCTGGAGGGGTCGAGAAGGCGGCTTTCCCCGACCGGGATCCAGCGATGGAGCCTTGGCGGGCGAGGCGCCCTCGACCGTCCGCGCGACGCGGGGCCCTCCACCCCGGCGGCGGTCGCTAGGAGCTCCTCGAAGCGCCTTGGTCGTCGGGGAGCGTCGGCTCGCCGCTCGACTCCCGCACGGCGGCGACCAGCTCGCTCATCGCGAACGGCTTACGCAGGACCCCCGCGATCGCGCGGTTGCCGACCCGATCGAGGACGAAGGTCTCGTCGTGTCCGCTCATCATCACGACCGGGACGTCGGGGGCTCGTTTCCCGAGCTCCTCCAGGAGCTGGCTGCCGTCGACCTCGGGCATGCTGAGGTCCAGGAGGACGAGGTCGACGCGGTCGCGGCGTGCGTCGAGCAGCCCGAGCGCCTCGGCCGAGCTCGAGGCGACCTGGACCTCGTGTCCTTCACGCGACAGCGCCTTCTCGACGAACGACAGCACGCCGGCCTCGTCGTCGACCGCGAGCACTCTCTTCGGCGACGGCGGGCGCGCCGGCGTCAGCTCGTGGACGGGCTCGCCGCGGCCGTCGCTCGACGCGAGCACGCCTTCCGACAGGGGCAGGCAGGCGGAGAACGTCGACCCGTGCCCTTCCTCGCTGTGGACGCGGAAGGCACCGCCGTGCGCCTTCACGATGCCGTAGGCAGCCGCCAGTCCGAGCCCCCGTCCTTCGAACCGCGTCGTGAAGAACGGGTCGAACACGCGGTGGAGGATCTCGGGCTTCATGCCGCGTCCGTCGTCGACGACCTCGATCCAGCCGTACTCGTCCGCCTCGCGTGGCCGACCGAACCAAACGCCCTGGCCGTCGTCCTCGGGGGTCCGGCCCTTGCGCGTCCGGATCGTCACGGTCGTGGTCTGCAGCCTGGAGTCCCGCGCGTTCTGGACGAGGTTCACCAGGACCTGCTCGATCGCGGATCGGTCCACCCGGGCCGGCAAGGGCTCCTCCTGGAGGTCGAGCTCGAGCCGCGCGGCTCCTCCGCCGCCGGCGTCCAGGAGCGTGCGCGCCTCCCTCACCAGCTCGTTCAGGTCCACGTGCTCGCTGTCGTCGGGGGACGGCCGCGCGTAGTCCATGAGCCGCTTGCAGAGATCCGCCGCGCGGTGCGCCGCCTTGGCGATCTCGTCGGCCAGGTCGTGCGGGGGGCCCTCGGTGGTTCCGCCGATCAGCTCCGCGTTGCCGGAGATGGTCACGAGGATGTTGTTGAAGTCGTGCGCGAAGCCCGCCGCGAGGAGCCCGAGCCCGTCGAGCCGCTCCAGATCGGTCACGCGGCGCTCCAGGCGCTTGCGGGCCTCCTCCGTGCGTCGCGCGTGAGCGGTCTGCTCCACGAGCTGGCGGTGCATCTTCTCGGCGCGGCGCTTGCCTCGGTACAGGAGCGAGACGCCCAGCGTGAGTCCGACGAGCGCGACGGCCGCGACGGACCAGCGGTAGGTCGCGATGCGATCGGCGTGGGCGTCGCGTTCCTCCTCGAGTCGCTCTCGCTGTCGCTCGGCCGCCGCGTGGAGCTCGCGTCGTTCGCCGCGCAGCTCGCGCAGCAGGCTGCGCGTCTCCGCGACGTCTCGCGTCGCTCGACCCATGCTCGCCTGGGCCAGCTCGTTCTGGCGCGTCGAGTACTCGAGCATCGCGTCCGCGTCGCCGCGCGCGCGGGCCAGCTCGAGGGCCGAGTCGATCACCATGGACTGCAGGGCGCGCAGCTCGAGGTGCTCCGCGATCTCCAGCGCGTCCTCGACGAGCGGCGCGGCGTCCTCCGGGCGACCGGTGGACAGGTAGGCCCAGGCGAGACGGTCCATCGTCGCGGCCAGGAGCTCGTCGCTCCCGAGCAGCTCGGTCGTGGCGAGGTCCTCCTCGGTCAGCGCCAGCGCGCTCTCGAAGTCCCCGCCCTCCATCAACGTCCAGTACAGGTGGTCCCGAGCCGCCAGCAGCGCACCGCGGTCGCCGCTGCGCCGCGCGCTGGCGATGACCTCCTCGAGGAGGAGGTCGGCCTCGGCCTCCTGTCCCTGACTCCGGAGGATGTCGGCCCGGCGCAGGTGGACACGTCGACGTCCACGCTCGTCGCCGAGCTCGACCATCAGCTCCTCTGCTCTCTCCAGGTCGGCCCTCGGATCGTGGGCCGTGCCGGTCGCGAAGAAGACGTCGTGGAGCTCGAGCAGGCAGTCGGCCATCAGCTCCGGGCTCCCGGAGCTCTCGGCGAGCTCCAGCGCCCGCTCCAGCGTCTCCGCCGCGAGCCCGTACTCGTCGATCGTGTAGTACAGCCCGACCTCGATGACCGCGAAACGCCCACGGGACTCCGTGCTGGCGTTCGGCGGCATGGTCCGGGCGGCGCGATCGAGGACCTCCATCGCGCGCGTCACTCCCTCGGTGGAAGCGAGCAGGCGCGACTGGATCGCGAGCGCGACGGCGGCGATGTCCGCACGGTCCTGGGAGCGAGCCTCGCGCGCCAGCTCCTCGCTCGCCTGCAGCGCCTCCGGAACGGACCAGGAGATCAGGGCTCGCGTGCGCTCGAGCATGCTCTCCAGCCGACGGTCCTGACCGAGCTCCGGATCTTGCAGCTCGGCCTGCAGGCGTTCCGCCAGCAGGCGCTGTCCATGAACGGCGGGGACCGCGAGAACGCCCCACACGACCCAGCCCAGGAGCCAGATCGAGCGACGGGCCGAGATGCGGAGGAACGCCACGTGGCCAACCTAGCAAAGCGTCGCCGAAGTAGGGGCGTCGGCTTCCGGCTAGCGCGACTCCGCTCTCTCCCTCGCGACCTCGTCAGTCGACCGCGCCTTCGGCGATCCAGTTCGCGAGCTCCTCCTCCAGGGCGAGCTGTTCGCTGACGAGTCCTTGCTCTTGCCGCAGGGTGATCAGGTTCTGGAACGTCTCGGCGACCGTGGGGTGTCCGGGCGCGAGGTGCTCGAACCCGCGCTCGAGCGTGTCGAGGAGGACCTCCTCGGCGGCGTCGAACCGGCTCATCCCGACGTACAGGAGGCCGAGCATGTTCCAGACCTCGATGGACACGTGGCTCTCCGGACCGAGCACTGCGTCGTGGATCTCGGTGACGCGGCGCATCGAGGCCTCGGCCTCGTCGTACAGGCCGAGGTCGTACAGCGCGTAGGAGTGGTAGCGCGTGTGCGCGGCGGTGTCGAGCGAGTCCGGCCCGTTCACGCGGATCGACGCATCCCGGCTCGAGCGCATCATCGCCTCCGCCTCCTCCAGGCGACCGAGTCGACGGACGAGGATCCCGAGGTTGATGCGGGCGTCGAGCGTGTGCGGATGATCGGCACCGCGGACCTCGGAGCCGACGCGGACCGCGCGCTCCAGCAGAGGCTCCGCGGCCGCGTAGTCGCCGACGCGCTGGTACTGCTGGCCGAGGTTGCTGATCGCGACGAGCGTCATCGGGTGCTGCTCTCCGAGGACGCGCTCGGTTCCTTCGACGGCCAGCGTCATGCGCTCGATCGCTTCGTCGTCGCGATCGACCATGGCGAGGGTCCCGCCGAGGCCGATCAGCGCGTTGAGCGCTTCCGGGTCGTCGGGGCCCCAGTGGGTCGCGTAGCCGTCGTAGGTCTCCTCCATGAGCTGGACGGCCAGCTCCGTCTCGCCGCGATCGTGGGCGAGCGCCGCGAGGTCGAACCGCGCCTTGAGCGCGAGCCGGGAGCCCTCGCCGAGCGTCTCGGTGGCCGCGCTGTGGATTCGCTCGAGCTCGACGCGGCCCTCCTCGAACCGGTCGAGCAGGACCAGGAGCTGACCGCGCATCAGGTCGAACTCGTAGAGCGAGTCGAAGTTGTCCGGCTCGAAGGCGCGATACCAGGCGACGGTCTCCTCGACCAGCTCGAGCGCCTCCTCGTGCAGGCCCCAGTCGATGGCGGCCATCGCGAGCGTTCCGCGTGCGTGCGCGGTGCGCGGGTGGTCCGGGCCGAGCTCGCCCTCCAGGAGCTCCAGCGCGCGTCGCAGCTCCGGCTCCGCCTCCCGCAGCAACCCGAGGGCACGCAGGTTCTCCCCGATGGTCCGGCGAACCTCGCCCTCGATGACCGGCAGGTCCCGGAAGGCCTGGTCCGCCTCCTCGGAGGCGAGCGCGAGCACGTCCGCGACGCGCGTCTCGCGTGCGAGCTCCTCGATGCCGGACCGCGCCCAGGGGTTGGCCCCCGAGAGGACCTTGTCGAGGTGCGCCTGGATCGCCGTCGCGATGCGCAGCTTCTCCTCCGCGTCGGCGCGCGCCGTCTGGGCTTCGTTGCGCTGCTCGATCGCCTGGAGCCAGCCCGTGGTCGACCCCACCAGGCCGAGGACCAGCGTGCTCGCGAGCGCGATTCCGGCCAGCACCGCGCCTCGGTTGCGGCGGACGAACTTGCGCACGCGATAGGAGACCTCGGGAGGTGCTGCGACGACCGGCTCGTGGTGGAGGTGACGTCCGATGTCGTCCGCGAGCTCGGAGGCCGAGCCGTAGCGACGACCGCGCTCCTTCTCGAGCGCCTTCATCGTGATCAGGTCCAGGTCGCCTTCGAGGCGCTGCCGGAGCGGACCGACGTCGCTGCTGCGCAGGATCGCGCTCTCGCGGCCGCGCTCGTCTCGCGACAGCCGGCGGGAGGGCAGAGGAGGCGTGACTTCGAAGACCGCCTGGCGAAGGGCTTCCAGGCCGCGCTCCGCCAGGTCGCGCGACTCGATCGGGAGGACGCCGGTCAAGAGGTGGTAGAGCACCACACCGAGCGAGTACACGTCGGTACGCGTGTCGACGTCGACGCCGTCGCTGCGAAGCTGCTCGGGACTCGCGAACTCGGGAGTGCCCAGGAGGATCCCCGCGCGCGTCGTGTAGGCGCCCTCGACGCTCGAGGGGCCGGTGGCCTTGGCGAGTCCGAAGTCGATCACGACCGGCGCCGCCTTGCCGTCGCGCTCCCGCACGAGGATGTTGGTCGGCTTGAGGTCGCGGTGGAGGACTCCCTTCTGGTGGGCGTGCTGGACCGCCTCGCAGACCTCCACGAACAGCCGCAAGCGCGCCTCCGTGTCCAGGCGCTGGGTGTCGCAGTACTCCGAGAGCGGGACGCCCGGCACGTACTCCATCGCGAAGAAGGGGCGGCCGTCGGGCGCCACGCCCGCGTCGTAGACCTTGGCGACGCCCGGGTGGTCCAGCAGCGCGAGCACCTGTCGCTCGCCCTCGAAGCGCTGGACGATCTCCTCCGTGTCCATGCCGCGCTTGATCACCTTCAGCGCGACCAGGCGGCGCACCGGCTCCTCCTGCTCGGCCAGGTACACCACGCCGAAGCCGCCACGACCGAGCTGCCGCTCCACCCGATAGTCGCCGATCCGCTCCGGAAGCGGCTCCGCCTCGTCGATCAGCGCCTCCGTGGCCGGCGAGGCGTCGAGGACCTCGTCGGAGTCCCGGTGATGACCGAGCAGGTCGAGCACCTCGCGCGCGATGCCCGGGTCGGTCGCGGTGCGCTCGACGAACGCCACGCGCTCGTTCTCCGCCTTCTCGAACGCGTCGTGGAACAGTCGTTCGATCTCTTCCTCGCGCTCGTTCATGCGAGAGCCCTCCTCAGCTCGCTTCCGACATCCGGCGCCTGAGCCAGGCCTTCGCGTAGGCCCAGTCGCGCTCGACCGTCGCGACGGAGAGCTGCATGGTCTCGGCGATCTCCTGGATCGCGAGGCCCGCGAAGTAGCGCAGCATCACGACCGTGTGCTTGCGCTCGTCGTGCTGCTCCAGAGCCGCGACGGCCTCGTCGAGGGACAGGAGCTCCTCCGGTTCCGGCTCGCCGGCCAGCTCGTCCGCGTCCATCGAGATCCGAAAGGCCGCGCCGCCCCGGCGCAGGCGGCCCTTCGAGCGAGCGCGATCCACCAGGATGTTGCGCATCGATCGCGCGGCCGCGACGAAGAAGTCGCGCCGGCTGGCCCAGTCCACGTGCTCCTCGCCGACGAGCTTCAGATACACCTCGTGCACGAGGGCGGTCGCCTGGATGGTCTGCCCCGGCTCGAGACGCGCCATCCGACGCTGCGCCAGCGCACGGAGCTCGTCGTAGATCTCCGGCAGCCGATCGTCGGTGCCGTGAGGCTCGGGTTGAAGAGGGGTGTCGTCGACCACGGAGGACTCCCCCGGCGCCGCGCGCGCGGAGGAGTCCAGAGTCTACTCGGTCGTTCGAGAGGCCGAACATCGGGTCAACGAGAGGCCCCCTCGTGCCACCAGTTCGGCGAGGCGGCGACCACCTCGCCGCTCTCGAAGAGGCGGTTGGCCAGCTCGAGGCTCGCGAGCCCCGCGGGCGAGGCGACCAGGAACGCGTTGTTCCCCGTGGGGAGCTCGCGCTCGACCGTGAGGTCGTGTCCCGCGAGCCACGCGGCGACCTGCGCCGCACTCCAGTCGTCCGCCAGAGTGACGAGGACGCCTCCGGGGAGCGCACGCTTGGGCGTGCCCGCGGCGTTGGCCGTGTGGAGCACGGGCGAGAAGGCCTCGCTGCCCAGCGCCAGGTTCGAGCTGCGCGCGAGTCGGTCCGGGTCCGCGACGGAGGCGAGCGGCCACAGACGGACGCCGCGGTGCTCCTCCCTCGGCTCGCCCACGACCGAACCGCTCGAGAGCAGCGTCGCCTTGCGGGTCCGGTCGGGGGCGAACTCGACGAGCAGGGCGGGGTTCGTCCAGAGCGTCCGCTTCACGTCCCCGTCGTAGGTGTAGAGCGGGGCCGCCGTGGTCATCGGCGTCGGACGATCGGTCGGCTTCTCGAGCTCGCGACGCTCGGCCTCTCGGCGCGTCTCGAGGCTCGGTGCCTCGCGGGTCGTGGGAGAGGAGGGGCTCGCGGTCGGTTCGGTCCTGACGTTCGAGCAGGCGGAGAGCAGCGCGAGAGAGGTGAGGAGCGAGAGGAGGTTCTTCATGGTCGTGGTCCTGGTCGAGAGGTGTGCGGTCGGGTGAGAAGGGAGGGTCGTGCGGATCAATGGCCGTGGAACACGAGCTGCCAGCGGTCGAAGGTCCCGGTGTCCTGCGCGAAGCGGTCGGACACGCGGAGGGTCCAGTCGCCGTCGGCGGGCTCGTCGAGGTGACGCGCACTCCCGAAGGAGAAGACCTGGTAGGGAACCGGCGGACGCGCCTGTTGAGGCACGTTGTGGGGCTCCGCCAGGAGGCTCACCGTTCCCGTCGGGCTGACGAGCTCGATCTGCAGGTCCGCGCTCCAGGTGTGGTCCGGGGCGTCGAACACGATCTCGACGTACTCGAGGTTCCGGATGCCGCTGCCGCTCACCGTGAGCGTGTCGCTCACGCCGTTGGGGTTCGCGTCGGGGATGGGCAGCGAGGGCTGACGCGCGGGCGTGATCACGGTCTGCAGCGGGGGCAGGTTCGTCCACCGACGCGCGAGGCGAACCGCCTCCTCCGCGTCGACGACGCCGAACCCGTACTCGTGGTTGACGGCGTGTCCGGCTCCGTTGGTCGTCCAGTCCGCGTTGCCCGCGTCGTTCTGCCGCGCGGAGCGTGCGATCACCTGGCGGACGTCGCGCCAGGACAGGTTCGGGTTGGCCTCGAGGACGAGCGCGACCACGCCCGCCGCCAGCGGAGTCGCCGAGGACGTCCCGTTGAAGTGCGCCGTGTAGTTGACGTCGCCGTAGTCGCCTCCGCCCTGCTGGGGCGGGTTGTAGCCCTGACCTCCGGAGCGATCCGTCGTCGTGATCCCGTGGTCCCCGCGACCCATCGAAGGGGCGCAGACCCACAGGTTGGCTCCCGGTTCCGAGTACTCGGCGCGCACGCCGTCGTCACCGACCGCGCCGATCGCCATCACCCCGTGGAAGTTCGCCTGGCCGTCGAGGTTCGAGTTGTCGGTCACGACGCCGTACTCGGGGCCGCCGAGCGCGCCGTTCCCAGCGGCCCAGACGTAGACCGTTCCCCGACCGTTGCGTCCGTTCTGGAGCCCGCTCTCCACGGCTTGCTTCCAGCTCGCTTCAGAGGGCTGCGGGACGCCGAGTCCGTCCGGCGCGCCCCAGGAGTTGCTCGAGACGGCGACGTCCGTCGCGTTCCGGGTCATCGCGTCGACCGTGTTGGCGGAGTTCAGGTTCGCGAGGACGTTGTAGCCCGCGAGGCGCGCTTCCGGAGCAGCGCCGGCTCCACCGACGCCGTTGTCGCGTACGGACGCCGCGACGCCGGCGCAGGCCGTTCCGTGAGCACCGCCCGTCGGGTCCGTGTCGCCGTCGACGTAGTCGAAGGACATCCCCGGCACGACGTTGGCCGCGAGGTCCTCGTGGGCGATCTCGAGTCCGTCGTCGACGACCGCGATGACGACGTCGCTCCCGCTGGTCCCGTCGCTCCAGGCGTTCGTGACGCGCGCGTCCTCTCCGGGAGTCCCGCCGCCCTGGCCGCGGTTCTCGAGGTGCCACTGCTCGGAGAGCAGGGGATCCGGTCCCGGTCCGCCGGGGCCCGGACCGCCGGGGTTCCCGCCGACCAGCGCCGAGGCGATGTTCGAGGGCGCGCTCTCGACGAAGCCCTGGATCGCGGTCACCGCGAAGAAGTAGGTCTGCCCGGGCGGCAGTCCGTCGACGACCGCGCTCGGCTCGCTGACCTCGCCGAGCCAGTTCTCCTCCGAGGTCGTCGTGTCGGAGGAGTCCGAGGCGTACACGTAGTAGGACCCCGCCTCGGAGACCCCTTTCCAGGACAGGGCGACCTCGCTGCCGGAGGGCGTCGCGGTGAGGTTGCGGGGGCGGGTGCGGTCTTCGCCGGGCGCGCTGCCGTTCGCACAGCTCGCGACCAGCGCGAGGCAGAGAACGCCGAGCTTCGTGAGGATCTGGGGCTTCATGAGGTGGCTCCGTGGGGATGCGTGGGATGCAGGTCGCGATCGAGAGCGCAGGTCCCCGGCAGGTGTCCAGGGGAGGCTGGCTCGCTCGACCTGCTCTCCGACGCCCACGGCGGCGACCCCTCATCCAGCCGCCAAAAAGTCCGCCGGGCTCCGGTGCACGCCTCCGGCGAGGGCCGGGCGCCGGGTTCCCGGAGGGCGTTGCCGATCCGGGCGAGTGCCACTAGGGTCGCGGGGACGGGGCGTCCTCGCCGTTCCTCTCGCCCCTCGCCAGCGATGATCCCTTCCCTCCTGCTGCTCGCGATGGGGCTCCTCGGCGCGACGGACATCGTGGTCTTCCACGTGCTGCGGCACGACCTGCGCGGTCGCGTCGAGTCCCGCGCGGAGCTCGTCACCCACTTCCTGCGCGGGCCGACCTACGCGCTGCTCTTCTTCCTCGTCCCGAACTTCGATCTGCGGGGCGCTTGGTTCCACGCGCTGCTCGCGCTCTTGGCCTTCGACGCCGCCCTCTCGATCGTGGACTTCTGGCTCGAGCCGGACAGTCGCAGCAAGGCCGGTGGGCTGCCGCGCGGCGAGTACGTTCTCCACGTGCTCCTGGCGATGCTCTTCGGAGCGCTCGTCGCGGCGGTTCTCTACGAGGGGCGAGGCCTCGGGGCGCAGCCGTCGTCCTTCCGCTGGGTCGCGGTCGGAGAGGGCGACGTGCCCACCTGGCTGCGCGGACTGCTCTCGGTGATGGCGCCGGTCGTGCTCTGGACCGGGCTGCTGGACCTGCGCGCGGTCGTTCGGCTGGGACGGACGACGGCGTGAAGCTCGATCCGCACGGCGCGGGGCTGTACCCGGTCCTCGACCCGGCCTGGCGAGACCGGTTGCTGCGCGCCGGCTGGCTGGTCTTCGTTCCCTGCGTCGGCTGGCTGCTGGTGCTCGGCTACCGACGCGCGTTGATCGAGCACTTCTTCCAGCGGCGCGAGCGTGCTCTCCCGGAGTGGGAGGGACGCCAGGCCGAGCACGGCCGCAACGGAGTGCGCGCCGTGCTCGTCGTCCACGGCTACCTGCTGCCCGCCTGGATCGCCCTGTTCGTCCTGCTCGCGCAGCGCGGGTTCGAGCCGGGCCTCGGCACCGTGGGGCTCGCGCTCGCGTGCCTCT
>CAZDYS010000013.1:2618-21364 GCA_964509445.1 uncultured Planctomycetaceae bacterium | reverse complement strand
GCCACGGGCTGCGTACGGCTCCAGAGCAGGTGCGACGCGAGCGCGCCCAGCACCGCGAGGGCCGCCAGCAGGCCCGCCTGGCGTTGCGAGAGGCTCCCGGAACCACCGGCGCGCGCGATCACGTGCGGCGAGGGCGTCTCGCCGGTCGCGAGTGCGGCCTCGAGCGGATCTCCCCCCGGGAGCGCGAGGCGCACCTCCTGCACGCTGCGCGGGCGATCCTCCGGCCGCGGCGCAAGGCAGCGCTCGATCGTCGCGGCGACGGTCGGGTCGAGCTCCGCGAGCGCGCCCTCCGGCAGCGCCAGCCCTTCGCGGTGCACGCGTGCGACCTCGAGGAAGCTGCGTCCGCCGATCGCGCGCTTGCCCGTGAACAGCTCGAACAGGAGCAAGCCGAGCGTGTACACCTCGCTGCGTTCGGTGACCGCCTCCCCGGCGATCTGCTCCGGCGCCATGTAGGCCGGCGTCCCCGCGATCTCCCCCGAACCGCCCTCGCTCTTCAGCGTCGCGACGCCGAAGTCCATCACGCGCACGGCGCCGGCGCGGTCGAGCATCACGTTCGCCGGCTTCAGGTCGCGGTGCAGCACGCCGTGGGAGTGTGCCGCGGCGAGCCCCGCGCAGAGCTGCTGCGTGATGTCGAGTGCCTTCTCGCGCGGCAGCCGTCCGATCTGGCGCAGGAGCCCCGCGAGGTCCTCGCCGTCGACGTACTCCATCGTGAGGAAGCCTCGTCCGTCGACCTCTCCGATGTCGTGCACGCGGGCGACGTTGGCGTGCGACACGCGGCGCGCGAGACGAACCTCCTTCCGCAGCCGGTCGAGACTCCCGGTCGTGCGCGGGAGGAACTTGAGCGCCACGGGCTGTTCGAGCGTGAGGTCGTCGGCCAGGTAGACCTCCCCCATCCCGCCCTCGCCGATGCGCGTCACGACGCGGTAGCGCCCGTTCAACACGCGCCCCGGCGGGTACTCCTCGTCCCGGCGCGTGCCGCCCGGCGTCCAGCCGGAGTCCGGGTCCCGCCGGACGCTCCCCGCACGGCTGCGCGTCCCCGAGAGGCCACCCTCGAGCGCCGGCCGCTCCAGGAAGCCGTCTCCGACGTCGTCCGCGCACAGACGCTCGACCTCCTCGCGCATCGAGGGATCGTCCGCCGGGACGCTCTCCAGGAGATACGCCTCGCGATCGGAACCCTCGAGGTCGCGCGCGACGAGGAACAGCTCCCGGATGCGCTCGTAGCGCGCCGCCTCGCGCGAGCTCATCGGGTCAGCACTCCGCGCAGCCAGGCGCGCGCCATGGCCCAGTCCGCCTCGACGGTGCGCTCCGAGACGTCGAGCAGGGCGGCGACCTCGGGGACCGACCGACCGCCGAAGAAGCGCAGCTCGACGATCTCGGCCTGGCGCGGGTGCAGCTCGGCCAAGCGCTCGAGCGCCTCGTCGAGCGCCAGGACGTCGAGCGCGTCCTCCTCGCTGACCTTCACGCCGCTGTCGAGCACCAGGCGTCGTCGCCCTCCGAGCCGCTTGTCCGCCTGTCGCCGGCGCGCGTGGTCGACCAGGACGTTCCGGATCGTGCGCGAGGCCGTGCGAAAGAAGACCGAGGCGTCGGGGGCGTCGAGCTCCGCGCGCCCGGCGAGACGCAGGTACGCCTCGTGGGCGAGCGCGGTCGTCTGCAGGGTGTGCCCCGCGCGCTCGCGACGCAGCTGGCCCGCCGCCAGCCGCCGCAGCTCGCGGTAGACCTCGGGCGCGAGCCCCTCGACGGCGCAGCCTGCGCTCGTCGCAACCTGCTTGCGCGAATCCAACGTCCCCTCCTCCTCCAGACGCCCCCTGGTGGGCGCCCGCCCAGTCTACGCCGTAGGGCGTCCGGGCAGGGAATCGAGGAGCGGATCCCGGCCCCCTCCCCCTAGGAGGCCCCGGTCGGGCGACCCGGGGCGACGAACGCGAACTCCAGCCCGCGGGGCGAGGTCCAGGCCAGCCGGTAGCCGCGCTCGCGCAGGTCGGCGATCGCGAGGCGCGTGCGCTCGAAGGAACGCGCGTTCGGCGCGTGGTGGAACTCGATCAAGAGCTGGCGCGGGGCGAGCGCGTCGCGCGGGAGGTCCGGCAACAGCGCGTACTCCCCGCCCTCGACGTCGAGCTTCAGGACGTCGATGCGCTCGTGCCCGAGCTCCGAGGCCAGCGTGACGAGGCGCTTCACCGGGAGCTCGAGGGTCGGCTCCGACCCCCCTTCGTCCGCGGGCAGCGGCCGGAAGTTCACGGACGAGGCACGCGCCGGAACGCGGAAACGCTGCGTGCCGTCGTATGCCGCGAGCCCGACTCGATGGAAGACGAACTCCGCCGGCAGCGCTTGCCCGGCGGCCCAGGCCGCCGCCCGCGGCGTGGGGTCGAACGCGTGGACCGTCAGGCCATAGCGCTCGATCAGCGCGAGGTCCCAGGCCACGTTGTCCCCGACACCGACCGAGTAGACCACGCTCCGCTCGTCCAGGAGGTCGCCGCGGAACGCCCAGGTCCCGGACCGGGCCCCGGCCGTCTCGAGCGGAGCGGAAGACTCCACCGCGATCCCGCTGCGGCGCAGCAGCCGGCGGCGCCGCCAGTCCTTCAGGGGTGCCTTGAGCGATCGCACGCGTGGAGGATCGCAGGCCAGGGCCCGCGTTGCGAGCCCGCGCCCCTCAGGCCTCGCGCTCGTCCCACTCCTCTCCGTAGTGGATCGTGATCTCCTCGCCGGGCTCGATCTGACGCAGCGCGTAGAGGTCCCGCTCCTCGAACTCGGCGTTCGGGGTGCCGCAGTGGTTGAGGAAGCGCATGCGGCTGTAGCCGTCGTAGCCGCGCAGCTCGCCCTCGAAGTCGACCCACAGCGTGTAGGGCCCGTCCTCCGTGGTGCGGCGACCGAGGTAGCGCCCCACGAACTGACCGGGCTGGATGGTCCGGGTGGCGAACACACCGTTGCCGTGGATCGGGCTGGATCGGATCTCGAAGTGCTTCATGCGTGGGGGGCCTCGTGAAGAGCGCGAGAGCGTAGACGCGTCGCGCCACGAGGCAACCGCGAAGCGCGAACAGTTTCGCGCCCGGACGTCGCGCGTTGCTCGTCTCGCGCGCTTACCCGCCGGCCCGACGCACGTCCCAGCCGCGGCCGTCGAGCAGACGCACCACGGCATCGCGATGGTCCCCCTGCAGCTCGATCACGCCGTCCTTCACCGCGCCGCCGGTGCCGCACTTCTTCTTGAGCTCCTTGCCGAGCTTGCGCAGCTCCGCGTCCGCGAGCGGCACGCCCGTGACGACGGTGACGCCGCCGGTCCCGCCGCGGCGTCCCTTCGTCTCGCGCCCGACGCGTACGCGCGCCGGTCCGTCCCCGGCCTCGCGCCCGGAGCCCGCGCGCCTGCAGGTGCACTCCTTGACGGGGCGCTCGCAGCGACCGCACAGCTCCCCGAACTGGGTCGAGAAGAGGCGGCCGAAGGGGTTGTTCTGGCCGGCCATGGCGCGCGCATCCTGCGGCGTGCCCGGACCGTGCGCAACTCTCGTCGCGCGCCCCGCCCGCGCGATGGTGCCTCTCGATCGGAACCGCGAATCCGCGGCCTCCCCCGCTGTCGCGTGCGACCCGCCGCGCTAGCATCGGACCATGGACGGCGCAGGACTCGACCGCCGGGAGCTCCACGCGCTCCTGGGCGTGACGCTCGCGAGCGGACTGGGCTTCGCGCCGTCCCGGCAGGACGAGGACGCGCCCCCGGACGTCCTGGTCGTCGTCGGTGGAGACCTCGGCTGGACGGACGTGGTCCCGAACGTCCCCACGCCCGAGCTCGCGAAGCTGATCCGGCGCGGCCGCACCTTCCGGCAGGCCTTCTCCTACCCGGCCGGCACCCTGACCGCCTACCTGCTGCACTTCGGCCGCCACCCGCGCCGCGACGGCGTGTTCGAGGGCCTGCCCTACTACGGCGACGGAGCGGGCGAGCCCGGAGGCGACCCGGGCGACGCGCCGCGGGCGAACCCGGAGCTGCCCACGCTCCCGGGCGTGCTGCGCGCGGCGGGCTACCGCACCGGTCTCTTCGGCAAGTGGAACCTCGGTAGCGTGCCCGACACCGAGCGCGCGCGCACCCCGGAGCGCTTCGGCTACGAGTGCTGGCGTGCCGGCGTGCCGACGGTGCTCGTCCAGGGCGGCGGCAGCGGCTACGAGGACTGGCTGCGCGTCGACGACGGCGTCGAGCAGCGCTCCACCGAGTACCAGACCACCGCGCTCTTCGACGCCTGGAAGGACTGGTGGACGACGACCGAGGGACCGCGCTTCGCGCTGTGCTCGTTCCCGGTCGCGCACGGGCCGTTCCACGATCCGCCGCGCGCGCTCGTTCCGAACCCGAAGAGGACGAAGGGCGCGCGCGGCGACGACCGCGAAGGAAGGCGCGCGTCCTTCGAGGACATGGTGCAGTCGCTCGACACGGTGCTCGGCCAGATGCTCGAGCTCGTGTCGGACCGCACGATCGTCGTGTTCCTGGCGGACAACGGCACCCCCATCCAGGCCACGGCGAAGGGACAGTCCCCGGAGCAGGTGAAGCACAGCACCTTCGACGGCGGCGTGCACGTACCGCTCGTCCTCGCCGGTCCCGGCATCGAGCCCGGCCCCACCGACGCGCTCGTGTCCCTGGTGGACCTGCCGCGCACCCTGGCCGAGCTCGCGGGCGCGCTGCCGGACCCCGCGCGGGCGGCCGACCTCTGGCCCGATTCGGTGTCCCTGCGCCGGCTGCTGCGCCAGCCCAAGCGCTCCGTGCGCAAGACGGTGTACGGCGAGGCGAACGACCGCGAGTTCTTCGTGCGTTCGCGCAGCTACAAGCTGCGCCTCGTCCTCGACGAGGAGGGCTGGACGGAGGAGCTCTACAACCTGAAGCGCGACCCCGAGGAACGCTACCCCGTGCGCCTCGAGGAGCCGCGCAACCGCGCCGCCCGCGAGGAGCTGCGCACGGAACTGCGCGCGCTGTTCGGCGAGGAGCATCCGGCGCTGGCTGCGGGAGACCGCGAAGCGGAGAGCGAGACGCCTCCGCAGCTCCCCGAGGAGCCGTGACCGGACGCGGGGATCCGGGTAGGGCTTCTCGATGGGCTCCCCTGCGCTGAATCGCCCCCGAACGACGCTTCGGCTCCCTTTTGCCACACTGCTGGCTCTCCTCGGCGTGAGCTGCGCGGCGATCCCCCGTCCCACCGAGAAAGGCCGGGAAGTCGAGGCCGTCACCGGGACGTGGACCCTGTCGGGCTGGTACGAGACTCTACGGCTCACCCTGTCCCCGGATCCCAAGAGCCCCCGCTTGCTGGAAGTGGAAGCGGGCTACGGCACCTGCTGGGGGTCGTTCCACGGGCGAACCCAGGCCCACCGAGACGGTGCAGGCTGGAGGTTGGCCCCCTGGAGCGGCGACGCGTCCACGTTCACCGAGCTTCTCGGTGAACGCCTGGAGCAGGTCGAGGATCACGCGAGGCCGCACCTCCGGACGTCCGGAACGAAAGCCGTGCTGTTGCGCCCGGGCGCGTGGATCGACTTGGCTCCGAGCTTCGAGGGAACCGTGCTCAACACGGGAGCCTCAGAGACCAGTCCGGTGTTCCTCTGCAACGGTGGCAGCGAAGACGGGCTCCGTCGTGGGAATCCCTGCACAGTCCTGCGTGGCGACACCCCCATCGGAATGGCGAGGATCGAGACCGTGCTCCCGTTCCTCTGTTCTGCGGTTCCGGAGGAGGACTGCCGCGCGGTTCGACCAGGGGACCGCGTCCTGGTGCACCTCATGCACCGCTTGCGGTTCGACCCGGACTCGCTCTCCGCGGGGAAAGGCAGCGCACTCGCAGAGCAGTAGGCCCAGCTGACTTCGCTCGCGCGGGAAGTCCCGCGGTGCAAAGGCGTCCTCGACCGCGTGCGTGCGCAACTCCTCGGTGGAACGCTCCTGCTCGCCTGGGCCCTGTGGCAGAACGTGGCGCCGATCCACGTGAACTCGCACTCCCACGGCTGGCCTCCGCACAAGGTGCGGAACGACCTCTGTGTCCTGCGCTCGGCGTGTGAGGGCTTCCGCGCGGAGCGTGGACGCCCGCCCTGCTGTCTTCGCGAGCTGTTGGAGCGCGACGCGGAGGGGTGTTCCTGGCTCCCGGCGCCGCTTCGAGACCCCTGGAACCGGCCGTACCGTATGAGCTGACCGGACGGCATGCCCGGCGCGAGCGTCCCGTTCTGGCTCGGACGCGACGGCGTGCTCGGCGGGACCGGGCGGAACGCGGACCTCGCAGCTTCGGCGACGCCCGGACGAGCCGTGGTGCACCGCGGCTCCTGGCGGGCCTGTCCTCGTCATCGGGAGGTCGGCCCCGGCGCGGCAGGGAGCCGCGGGGATTCGCGACGCGGGATCGCGAGACGCGCGGACCTGTGGTCTGCTCTCCGGATGACCGCCCGATCCCCTGCGAAGAAGCGTTCGCCCCTGAGCATCGTCCTCGGCCTCCTGGCGGTGCTCGCCGTCACCGTAGCGCAGCAGGCCGGGTGGATCTCCTCGGACGCTGCGCCGACCTCCTCGTCCGCGGGTGGCACCGCGACGGCGACGCGCTCCTCCGGCACCGAGGAGATCCTGGAGCTCTTCCGTGCGCAGCGCTCGGGCGTGATGCTCACGGTCGAGACGGAGGTCGTGAAGCGGCTGCCGGACGACGACGACGGCTCGCGCCACCAGCGCTTCCTGGTCGAGGTCGCGCCGGACCACACGGTCCTCGTCGCCCACAACATCGACCTCGCGCCGCGCGTGCCGCTGGCCGAGGGAGACACCGTCCGGATCCATGGCCAGTACGAGTGGAACGAGAAGGGCGGCGTGTTGCACTGGACCCACCACGACCCGCGCAAGCGGCACGAGGAAGGGTGGATCGAGCACGCGGGGCAGCGCTACGAGTAGCGCGCGCGAGACCGCTTCGCCTCGGGCGAAGTGCTAGCCTGCAAGCACATGGTTCCCAGAGTCCTCGTTCTCGCCGTCTTCGTGCTCGGTACCGGGTGCGCGCGGGCGACCCCTCCGGACGCAGACCAAAGCATCGGCGCTCCGGCCGAGGAATCTGCGACGAAGAGCGTCACCGCCCCACCGCTCTCTCCTCGCCAGCGAGACCGTCGCGGTGACGAGCATCTGTTCGCCGGTCGCTTCGACGAGGCGATCGCGGACTTCGATGCGTTCCTGGAGGCGGAGCCCGCCCTCGAAGCGCATCACTGGCGGCGCGGGATCGCGTACTACTACGCCGGTCGGTACGAGGAGGGCGCCGCCCAGTTCGTCCTCCACCGCACCGTGAACCCCGACGACGTGGAGAACGCCGCGTGGCACTTCCTCTGCAAGGCGCGCGCGACCAGCGTGGACGTGGCCCGTGCGGCGCTCCTCCCGGTCGGACCGGACCAGCGCGATCCGATGCGCGAGGTCTACGAGCTCTTCGCGGGCCGGGGAACGCCCGAGGACGTGCTCGAGGGAGCCGCGTCCTCGAGGCAGCAGGACGCGGTCTTCTTCGCGCACCTGTACCTGGGGCTCTACCACGAAGCGCTCGGTCAGCCGGCCGAGGCGCGCGAGCACATCGAGCTCGCTGCGACGACGCACGGCCGGGCTCACTACATGGGTCGGGTGGCGCGCCTTCACGCCAGGCGGATGAGGGAGTAGGGCCTGCAGGCGTCACCGCTCTCGCGACCGCTTGCTCTGGCAGAGGCGAACGGCGTCGGCATTGCGGAAGACCCCGGGCGATCCGCCAACGAGGTCACACGCCTAGGGCCGCTCGTGAGGCTGGTACCGCCACGCGTACTCCTCGAGCTTCTGGCGAAGACGTGACGGCAGCTCGTCGAGCAGATCGAGGCTCTCCACTTCGACGGAGTAGACGTCCGTCTCCCGAGGCGCCCGACGAATCGCAGTGCCAATGGAGGCTCTTGGGCGCTGATCTGCGAGCAGAGACCCCGGGGCCGGGCACGCTGCGCGAAGGGTTGCGAACACGTCCTCGGCAGTTCCCCCGCGGCCGCGAACACGGCCGACGCTTCCAAAGCTGAGGCTCCACCAATGATGCTGAGATCCCGACGAGGCCGCTTCCTGATCGCTCGGAGGGAAGGAGCCGAACCAGGCAGCGAGCTGCTCTGCCCATGACGCGTCTAGCGAAGGATCGAAACGGGCCTCGACGACATACCCCACGCCGGGATACACGAGTTCGAGATGCGGAAGGGTCTCGAGAGTTTCCGCTGCCTGATCCCGTTCTCGGAACCAGTCCAGCGACTCCACAGCGAGGAGAGTGGGCTCGAGCGCGCCAAAATCAGAATGGGGTCCGGCGACCCATCCCTCGGGAGGAGGGGGCTGAGGGGAACCGTAGTTGCACTTGCGGAACTCCACGGGGTGGGCGGGCTCGAACGCGGCAAGCTCGTGAACGAGTCGAAAGCCGAAGGAAGAGTCCGGTTGCCCAGTCTCGTGCTGCGATCGGGAACACGAAGCGAGAAGGAGAGTCAGGACTCCAAGTGCTGTTCGACGGGACATCAGGTCTCTCTAGCCTGTGGGTCTACGGTACTCGAAGCCGTCCGTTGGACGCACGGCGACGGGCCAGAGATCCAGGGTCAACGCCGGAGCCCGTCTCCAAAGTCCGTCGACCTACACGAAACGAGGAATGCCGCGAGTACTGTGGCCAGGAGGCCTACATCCTGTCCGTCGCTCGGACGCGAACGGGCGGCCGGAGTGAGCGCGAGATGCCTTCGTCGCATGCTTGGGGTACGACCCTGCGGCGCGAAAGATGAGCGCCCTTTCAGGGGAATCGTCACCCCTTTGGTGACACCCGCCACCGCGCGCCGCTTCGAGCCCTTGTCGCCAGCCGCTGCTGGACCGTGCGCCGCCCCCCTCTTGAGCGCGGGCAGGTGGTAGCGGTGGAGGGATTCGAACCCCCGACACGCGGATTATGATTCCGCTGCTCTAACCAACTGAGCTACACCGCCCCGAAGTGGGGCGAGACTCTAGCGGGCCCTCGGGGGGTCTGCAAGGCGCTCTCCGGAGGTCTGGAGCGGGGGCGCGGGCCGGGGCAGGAAGTTTTTCCGGGAAAGACCCGACATGGCTCGGCCAGCTCTTGTTGAGGGGGTGAGGCGTCCGCCCCGCACATCCAGGGTTGTGATTGGGGGGTGAACGGCTTCTTGGGGCCTGCCAGGGTTCTCGGCCTGCACCGGGAGTACCCGCCAGGGCTCCTCCGCTCTCGCGACCAGCTTGGCCGATCGGCAGCGGTGGAAACGGTCCGACGGAGAGAGAACGCTGCGCTCCACCGGGGGGTGGGCACGGCGTTACCTGACAGGCAAAAAGGGCTCGGTCCGAGGGGGACCGGGTCCTTTTTCCTTTGCTCCGCCGCGAGCCCACCGCGGAGGAAGCGCTCGCCGTCGCGAGCGAGCCCGCGGGCGACTCCCCCACCCCCGCGCCCCTGGTCCAGGCGGACCTAGCCCTGCGCGCAGAGCTCGCCGTTCTCGGAGTGGTTCCGGAAGTGGCGCCGCGAGATGGCGCCCGTGTCCGGGCAGTACACGTTGCACGCGTCGTAGGGCGACGCGTAGAGGTGCAGCGACACGCCGGGGCGTCCGTCGGCACCGCGCACGACGTGCAGCCCGATGTCGTCGCGGATGAACGCGACCTGACCGGCCTCGAAGACCTTGGAGTCGGTGGGCGCGAGCGGGCCCGGCACCACCTGGTCGGGCGTCACGTAGCGCAGCTCCTCGATCCGCCCGTCGAGCACCCCCATCCAGCAGTCCTGGCCCTCGTGGTTGTGGATCGGGCTCTCCTGCCCCGCGTCCCAGCACAGGACGAGCAGCTCGAAGCGCTCCGAGCGGTGCACCAGGTTGCGCGTGTAGCCGCTCTCGCAGAAGAACCGGTAGTCGTGCCAGTCCTGGGAGCCGGAGCGGGCGTAAGCGGTCAGGAGCTCGGCGATGCGGCCCCCGGGCGCTCCGCTGGCGAACGCCGCCTCGAGATCGCGAACCAGCCCGTGGATGCCTTCGGTGACCATGGGGCCGAGTATAGCCGCTTCAGCGCTCCAGGAGCTCGGTCCCGCCGGCGACCGCGAAGAGCACGCAGGCGGGGTGGTCCTCGCTGGCCGGGCGCGCCGGATCGCCCAGCGCGATCGGGTGGTGCCGGCTCCCGGCGGGATAGCGGACGAAGGTCCCCGTGGGATAGGAGCCGAGCTCGTCGCGGTAGCCCCCCTGCAGCACGAGCACCAGCTCGTCGCCCAGGTGCCGATGGGGTTCGTAGCCGTGACCAGGCTCCATCCGGATCAACACCGTACCGCCGGGACGGATCCGGGGATCGTCGCTCGCGTCCCCGTCGTCGAGGTGCAGCGGGAACCACTGCACGCCCGGGACCTGCGTGCGCTTCCACGGCACGGAGGCGAGGTCCGGCGCCACGCGAAGACCGGGAATCTGCATCGACACAGCCTACGACGGGCGGCGTTCGAGAGGAGTCCTGGGACTTCCCGAACGCGCGGACTCCCGAAAGATCCGGAGTCGCCGTACGGCCTCGGAAAACGCATCCGGAGAACACGCAAGCGGTGCTCCGAGCGCGCAAAAGGAACGGAGAAAACCCTCGCCAGCCTGGTCGCCTGCTCTATGATTGCCGGTGGAAGGGCTCGTCCCTTCCAGAGAATCTGTTGGGAGGCGTTCGAGCTTTGCGAGCAGCACGAATGTCCGGGAAGCCCGACAGAATCTCCTCTCTCCCTCGGGCCGGTGGTTGGCAAGGATCACCGGCCCCCTTTTTTTTAACGCGCACGGTTTCGGTGCGCGTCGGGGAGACGCTCAGACCCGTCCGCGGAACGCGCCGTAGCAGCGCCCGTCGAGCGTGAACACCTGCACGCGCTCGGCCTCTTGATCGACGACCACCACGCGCGTGCGGTCCTCGCGGTCGGCCTCCTCGACCACCACGTCCCCCGGGTGCAGCACGCCGCCCTCGTGGTCCCCGTGCGTCGCGAGCACGCGCAGGAGACGCCCCGCCGGATCGAGGAGGAAGAGGCCGCTCGCGTCCTCCCCCTCCGTCAGAATCAGGAAGCGACCGTCCTGGAGGCCGGCCACGGCGACCGGAGCGAAGTCCGGTGCGTCCTCGGGGTGCGCGTCGACGGAGAAGTGGAAGGCGCCGTCGCGGAAGACCTGCACGCGCGCGCCCGCGCGCTCCGCGACGAACAGCCAGCGCCCGACGCAGTCGACTCCCGACACGCCCTGGTAGCGACCGTGCGGATCTCCGCACGGCGCGGGCGAGAACACGTAGCCGCCCTCCCCGTCGTAGACCTGGACCGCGTGGCGCCGCTCTCCCCCGCACCCCACGACCAGCCGCGGCTCCTCCGCGCTCGTGTCGAGCGCGACGTCGACGGGCAGGCGGATGGTCGCGCGCGCGTCCGGGACGCCGAGCTCCTCCGAGCGCACGTCCTCCGGCGCGCGCGGCGCGTCCACGGCCAGCCCGAGGCCCGCTTCCTCGCGACCGAACAGGCTGAAGCAGCGCACGCGCGAGGCCGGCGTATCGGCCACCCACACGCGCCGATCCTCGTCCACCGCGAGGCCCGCGGCCGACGAACGACCGAGCCGCTCGTCCCGGAAGGAGAAGCCCGCCCCGACGCGGTGACCGTCGAGGTCGAACACGCCGACGCGCGCGGTCTTCTCCTCGCTCCCCACGAAGAGGAGCCCGTTGCTGAGTGCCAGGCTTCCGGCCATGGCGCGCATCCTACGGGCTGCGCGCGGACGGTCCCTAGCGAAGTGCGAGCAGGCGGTCCTCGGCCAGCGAGGACTCGACGCGGGTCCCGACCGCCAGCGAGCGCACGCCGGTCGGACCGGTCCAGCTCGCGGCCCCGTCCAGGACCTCCACCCGATAGCGGCGGGCATCGACCTCCAGGACCGCGCGCCCCTCGAGTTCGAGGACGCCGTGTACGGTCTGCACCAGGGCGGGCCCGTTCAGCTGGAGCGCACCCTCCTCGACGCGCAGCGAGCGCTCGGGAACGGAGAGCACGACCAGCTCTCCCTCGCCGCGTACGGTCGCGACGCTCTGTTCGCCCTCCTTCGCGCCAGCCAGGAGCAGCTCCGCGCCGCGCTCCAGCTCGATCCGATCGCCCGGTAGGAGCCGCACGTCCTGCAGCCCCTCGCCGAGGAGCCGGTCGCCGAGCTGGACGTCTCCCGTGCGCCAGTGCGCGAACAGCTCCTTCTCCCCGCCGGCGGCGCGCACCAGGAGGATCAGCAGCGCGAAGGCCGCCGGCAGCAGCGCGAGCCGCAGCCCGAAGCGGTTGCGTCGGCGCCCGGACGCCGTGGCCTCGATGGTGCGCTGGCGAAACGCCTCTCGGCGGATCGTCTGCTCGCGCTCGGTCCGCTGGGTGCGCAGGGCGCGCCCGGCGCGGGCCGCCGCCGCCATCGCCTCGCGGTAGACCTGCGTGCACTCACGGCAGCGGAACAGGTGGTTGCGGAACCGCTGGTGCCGTGCGCGGTCGAGGCCCCCCTGCACGAACCCGGCGATCGCCCGGCGTGCGGCGCGGCACTCGTCCCGTCGCTCCTCCTCCAGAGCTGTGTCCCGATCGACCATGCGAGGGGAGCATCGGCCGGATCGCCCGGGAGCTTGAGCCGCCGGTCTAGGCCAGGCGCTCGCAGGCCGCGTGGATCCGCGCGCGGGTGCGCTCGGGGCCGAGCAGCCCGATCACGTCGAAGAGATCGGCGCCGCCGGCGGCCCCCATCAGCGCGCAGCGCAGCGGCTGGAAGAGCACCGGGAACTTGATCCCGCGCTCGCCCACCCAGTCGCGACCGGCGGCGCGCGTGGCCTCGGCGTCGTAGGCCTCGAAGCGCGGCTCCAGCCACGCGAGGAAGTCCGTCAGGATCGCGACGCGGTCCTCGTGCTTCTTCGCGTTCTTCTCGGCCTTCTCCTCGTACACGACCTCGTCGTCGGCCTGGAAGAGGTACGCGATCCGCGCGGGCAGCTCGGAGTACAGCTTGATGCGCTCCCGCTCGCTCGCAACGACCGCCTCGAACCAGGCGGCGCGCTCCTCGAGCTCCGCCTCCGTCGCGAGCCCCGCCTTCGCCACGTAGGGCGCGCAGCGGGACGCGAGCTGCGGGATCGGCTCGGCTCGCAGGTACTCGCCGGCCAGCCACTGGAACTTGTCGACGTCGAAGATCGAGCCGCCGCGCCGCACGTCCTTCGGGTGGAAGTTGGCGATCAGCTCCTCCAGGGAGAAGACCGTGGTCGTCTCGTCGAGCCCCCAGCCCTGCAGGCACAGGAAGTTCGCGACGGCCTCCGGCGGATAGCCCTTGTCGCGGTAGTCCTGCAGCGCGGTGTCCCCGGTGCGCTTCGAGAGCTTCTTGCCGTCGGTGCCGAGCATCAGCGGCAGGTGGGCGTAGAGCGGAGGCTCGAGCCCGAGCGCCTCGAACAGGAGCACCTGCTTGGGCGTGTTCGTCAGGTGCTCCTCCCCGCGCAGCACGTGGGTGATCTGCATGTGCGTGTCGTCGCAGACCACGCAGAAGTTGTAGGTCGGCGTCCCGTCGGCGCGGACCATGATCCAGTCGTCGACCTCCTTGTTCTGGAAGGTCACGTCCCCCGTCACCAGGTCGCGCACGACCGTCTCGCCCTCCTCCGGCACGCGGAAGCGCAGCACGAAGGGTTCCCCGGCCGCTGCGCGCGCGTCGCTGGTCGCCCGGTCCAGGTCGCGGCAGGTCTTGTCGTAGGCCGGGGTCTCGCCGGCCGCGCGCTGAGCCTCGCGAACCGCCTCGAGCCGCTCCGGCGTGCAGAAGCAGCGGTAGGCCGCTCCCTGCTCCAGGAGGCGCTCGGCGATCTCGCGGTAGCGATCGAAGCGCTCCGTCTGCCGGTAGGGCCCGAACGGTCCGCCGACCCCGGGGCCCTCGTCCCAGTCGAGTCCGAGCCAGCGGAGTCCGTCGAGGATCGCCTCCTCGAACTCCGGCGTGGAGCGCTGGCGGTCGGTGTCCTCGACGCGCAGGACGAACACGCCTCCCTCGCGGCGCGCGAAGGCCCAGTTGAAGAGCGCCGTGCGCGCGCCACCGATGTGCAGGGAGCCGGTCGGGCTCGGAGCGAAGCGAAGACGGGTGGTCATGGGGGTGGGTTCCGGGGAGTCGGGGGCGAGGAGCATAACGCGGGCGCGGCGCCCGAACGGACGCGAATCGGCACGAGAACCGGCCGGCCGCGTTGGGTCCGGCGGACCGAAGGCCTACTCTCCTCGATGATGACCAAGAAAGACGAACTCCCGGACTTCGAGCTGATCCAGAAGCTGCCCAAGGTGCTCCTGCACGAGCACCTGGACGGCAGCCTCCGCCCCTCCACCGTGATCGAGCTGGCGCGCGAGGCGAAGTACGAGCTCCCCCACGACGACCCGGCCGAGCTGGCGGCCTGGTTCCACCGCGGCGCGAACCGCAAGAGCCTGCCGCTGTACCTCGAGGGCTTCGCCCACACGATCGCGGTGCTGCAGACGCCGGAAGCGCTCGAGCGCGCCGCCTACGAGTTCCTCGAGGACATGCGCGCGGACGGCGTGGTCTACGTCGAGGTGCGCTTCGCCCCGCACTTCCACACGGCCGGCGGGCTCGGCCTCGACGGCGTGATGCTGGCGGTCCTGCGCGGCCTCAAGCGCGGGCGCGCCGACTTCGGCGTCGAGTACGGCCTGATCGTCTGCGCGCTGCGCAACGAGAGCCCGGACCTGTCCGTCCAGCTCGTCGAGCTCGCGCTGTCCTACCGCGAGCAGGGCTGCGTCGGGTTCGACCTCGCGGGCGAGGAGGCCGGCCACCCGGCCAAGCAGCACCTGGCGGCCTTCCAGCTCGCGAAGCGGATGAACTTCGCGATCACGATCCACGCCGGGGAGAGCTTCGGACCGGAGAGCATCTGGCAGGCGCTGCAGTACTGCGGCGCGCACCGCATCGGCCACGGCACGCGCCTGATCGAGGACCTGGTCGTGTACGAGGGCAAGGTGATCAAGATCGGCTCCCTCGCCCAGTACGTGCTCGACCACCGCGTCCCGCTGGAGGTCTGCCTCTCCAGCAACGTGCACACCGGTGCGGCGCCCTCGCTGGAGGAGCACCCGTTCCCGGTGTTCCAGGAGCTCGGCTTCCGCCTCACGCTGAACACCGACAACCGCCTGATGAGCAGCACCACGATGTCGCGCGAGTACGAGCTCGCGGTGCAGACCTACGGAACGACCCTGGACCAGCTCGAGACGCTCTCGATCAACGCGATGAAGTCGGCCTTCCTGCACTTCGACGAGCGCTGCCGCATCATCTTCGAGCGCATCAAGCGGGGCTACCGCGAGCTGCGCGAGGAGCACGGCCTGCCCCCGCGCATGCGCCGCGGAGACGCGGGCTACCCGAGCTGAGATGGGCGCCAGGACGACCGGACGCCACGCCCACGATCCGCCGGCCTTCCACGGGACGGTCGAGCTCCTGCGGCACGAGAGCGACGCGCTGCGCGGGAACCCGCTCGGCGACCCGTTCGACCGCGAGCTCGCGACCTACCGGCCGCCGGACAGCGCGGGGCCCGGTCCGTTCCCGGTCCTGTTCGTGCTCTCCGGCTTCACCGGACGCGGCCAGGCGTTCCTGGAGACGCATCCCTGGCGACGCGGCATCGTGGCGCGCTACGACGAGCTCGTCGCGCGCGGCGAGGCGCGCCCCGCGGTGCTCGTGCTGCCGGACGCGTTCACGAAGCTGGGCGGCAGCCAGTACGTCGACTCCAGCGCGACGGGCGACTACGGGGAGTACGTGGGCGGCGAGCTCGTCGAACTCGTGGAGCGCGAGCTCCCGGTCGATCCCGCACGACGGGGCGTACTCGGCAAGTCCTCCGGCGGCTTCGGGGCGCTCCGCCTCGCGATGACCCGGCCGGGGCTCTTCCGCGCCGTCGGCTCGATCAGCGGGGACTGCGCGTTCGAGAACACCTTCGGCGCGGAGTTCCTGCAGTGCCTGCGCGGGCTCGTGCCCCACGACGGGGATCCGGCGCGCTTCCTCGAGAGCTTCCGCGAGGAACCCAGCCTGGCGGGTGACGGGCACGCGGTGATCAACGTGCTCGCGATGGCCGCCTGCTACTCGCCGAACCCGAGCGCTCCCCTGGGCTTCGACCTGCCCTTCGACCTCGTCACCGGCGAGCGTATCGACGAGGTGTGGGAGCGCTGGCTCGCGTTCGATCCCGTGCGCGCGGTGCACGATCACGCCGACGCCCTGCGCGCGCTCGACCACCTGCACGTCGAGTGCGGGCTGACGGACGAGTTCCACCTCCAGTGGGGTACGCGCGTCCTCGTGCGGGAGCTCACGGCGCTCGGGATCCCCCACGTCCACGAGGAGCACCCCGGCGGACACCGCGGGATCGACCACCGCACCCTGCACGTGATCGACCGGCTGCTGGAGGTGCTCTAGCTGTCCGTCGAAGGGGTGCCTCGGATGCCAGGGCGCGGGCATCCGCTCTGGTGTGGTGACGGGAGACGTAGGCGAATCGGTGGATTCGGCGAGGCTTGTGGGCACCGCATGGGGTGGAAGACCTCGTCCTGGCGCCGAGTGACTTCTTCGACGGGCTGCTAGCTGCCCTCTTTCTCGTGCGTGGCCACGACCGTGGTCGTGATGCCTCCGCGCACGTAGAACTCCGCCTCGATGGTCATGAAGCGCGGGTCCGCCGCCTCGACCAGGTCGTCGAGGATGCGGTTGGTGACCGCCTCGTGGAACGCGCCCTCGTCGCGGTAGGACCACAGGTAGAGCTTGAGGCTCTTGAGCTCGACGCAGCGCTCGTCGGGCACGTACTGGATGCGCAGGGTCGCGAAGTCCGGCTGGCCGGTCTTCGGACACAGGCAGGTGAACTCGGGCGCGTCGAACTGGATCTCGTAGTCGCGCTCCGGAGTCGGGTTCGGGAAGGTCTCGAGCGTGCGGGAGGGCTGGGTACTCATGTCGTCGAAGGGGTCAGCGCCGGCCGCGCACGCGGGCGACGTTCCGGCCTTGGATACGGTAGTCGAGGAGCCACGCGAAGGAGCCGGTCTCCCGGCGACAGATGCGCTCGGCGCCGGGCGCGCGCAGGCCGCCAGGCTCCTCGACAACGTCGAGCTCCTGGTACTGCAGGCTGTCCAGGTGCAGCAGTCCGAGCACGAACGCGCCGTCCGGGGCCGGGCGCTCGGGCGCGGCGAAGACCCAGTCGTCCTCGCGCGTGAGCGGAGCGAGCGCCGCGCCCTCGGCCTCGAGGCCGGGCAGCTCGGGGAGGACCTCGACGGAGTCGAGCGGGCCGATGCCCTCGGGGAAGCGCAGCGCGATCACGCGTCCGGCGAGTCGCCAGGGCAGCGAGGCGCCGAGGTCGAACAGACCCTCGAAGCGATCTCCCGCGGGGGTCCAGGTGCCGGACCAGGAGCCCTTGAGCGGCGGGCTGCTCCCGCGCGCGTTCCACTCGATCGCCCGCAGACTCTCCAGGTCCGTTCCGGCCGGAGCGCGAACGCGGAGCGCGCTCTCGAGCAGGGGCTCGAGGTCGAGCTGTCGCGAGTTCCGGTCGCCGCGCCAGGAACGCGTGCCCTGGCTGGGGACCGGCGCCTCGAGCAGACGGTACGGGCGTCGCTGGAGCCCCCCGACGCCGGCCTCCTCCCCGAGCGCCTCGCGCGGATACACGATCAGGAGCCCGTGGGTCAGGTAGGTGTCGCGGAACTCGGGCTCGCCCATGAACGCGAGCAGCGCCTCGCGGGAGACGCCGCGCACGCGCGGGGCGAGCGTCTGTGCGGGCACGTCGCTCTCGCTCTGCACCAGCCCCGGGTGCACCAGCGCCGGCAGGGCGTCCGCGATCGGGTCGAAGCCGCCGGAGGGCTCCGGCGGGTCCACCACGAACGTCACGCGGTCGGGCACGACCTCCATGGCCGCGAGGACGTCCGCGCGCAGGTGGGTCGCGGCGCGACTCGCGGTCGCGAACGGACGCGCGTTCCCATGGCCGAGGACGCAGAACAGGACCGCGACGATCCAGGCGACCCAGGGACGCCGCGGACCGGTGCGCGCGGTGGACGCGGTCCCGAGCCCGACCGCGACCACGAGCGCCGAGGGCAACAGGGCCGGAGCGAGCCACAGGTCGTCGGGCCCCACGTCCGAGGTCACGTGCAGCAGTTCGCCG
This sequence comes from uncultured Planctomycetaceae bacterium, assembly GCA_964509445.1. Classification (GTDB taxonomy): domain Bacteria; phylum Planctomycetota; class UBA1135; order UBA1135; genus CAZDYS01. Next base: position 3,354 of record CAZDYS010000013.1, on the reverse strand, counting down.
AGGACGAGCCCCAGGAGCCAGGCCACCAGGAGCCAGCCCCACAGCCGCGGAGCGGAGCGGGCGGCGACCAGGGCCGGCTGGATCGCGAGCAGGAACGCGACGCCGGCGACCGCGTGCGCCGCCACGCCGAGCACGTCGCGGTTGCCCGGGAGGACGAGCAGGCCGACCTCCGCCAGCATCGCGCGCAGGCCCGCCTCCACCTCCGCCGCCGAGCTCCAGCGCCGGAGCTCGACCACGACGTCCGGAACGCTGACGAGGTCCTCGCGCAGGAGGCCGAGCAGGAGCGGGAGCGAGACGCACGCGCCGAAGACCACCAGCGTCGTCAGGGCCGTGCGCAGCCGCACGCGCTTCGGCCGGTAGCGATGGGACGAGGCGTACTCGGCACCGAGCAGGACGAGCGGGAGCCCCAGGGAGAGCTCCGACGAGAGCGAGGAACAGCGCCGCGAGGGCCGCGAGTGGACGGCGGTCCTGGCGCCCGCGCAGGAACACGACCACGGCCCAGCTCGCGGCGAGCAGTCCGAGCAGCGTGTCGCGCGCCGCGACGCCCGCGACCGCCAGCGGCGCGAAGGGGTGCAGGCCGTAGAGGAGCCCCGCGGCGCGGGACGCGGCCAGGGCCGCCTCGGCGCCCATCCAGGGCAGGAGGAGGCGACGCGTCGCGAGCGCGACGGCGAAGGCGGTGCCGAGGTGCAGCGCGAGGTTCTCGCAGTGCACGCCCAGGGCGAGCCAGCTCGCGTTC
>CAZDYS010000013.1:0-2608 GCA_964509445.1 uncultured Planctomycetaceae bacterium | reverse complement strand
ATGTTTCTCGACGGCGGGCCGTAGAGAAACATGCTCGCGCGCAGCGTCCAGCGCGAGAGCGGACGCGCGTCCACGGTCTCGCGCGCCGCGTCCAGGAGGACCGCGAAGTCCGGCGCCAGGAGCCCGGCCGCCAGGACCGGGGAGTACACGAAGGCGCCGCACAGGATCGCCACGAGGGCGACGAGCGCGTGTTTCAGTCGAAGACGCACGCCCAGAGGATCGCAGCGCGGTGCACGCGCCTCAATCTTCCTCTCGAGACGGCTTGCTCGACCGGCCCTGGCGAGCCGGTCGGGATCGCCTGCTTGCATCCTCGGCACGCGGCCGGGAGCATGCGCCCATGCAAGAGCCGCCGCTGTCCGTCTTCCAACCGCTCCTCGACGCCGCGCGCGGCGTCTCCCTCGCCGACGCCACGGAGGCCGAGACCGCCCTCGCGGCTCGGTTCGACCCCGCCGGGGAGGAGGCCTGCTCCCTGCACGCGAAGCTCCAGCAGCTCGTCGAGGACGGCGTGCTCGCGAACCGCGGGGAGCTGCCGGTCCGCTGGGGCCGCGCGGCGAAGCCCTCGGAGGAGACCTTCGGGTACTCGATCGACGTCGTGTACATGAATGGAGCGGGTCCCAAGCACCGCCACCCGCGCGGCGAGGTGGACTACTGCATCGCGGTGGAGGGCTCGCCGACGTTCGACGGCCGGCCCCCGGGCTGGGTCGTCCTGCCCGAGGACTCCATCCACGTCCCGACCGTCGAGGGCGGCACGATGTTGATCGTCTACCTGCTGCCGGACGGCGAGATCGAGTTCCAAAAGGACTGAGTCCGGGTTTTTGGCCTTGACCGCTCCGGCGATCCCGGTCGAGAGTGGAATCGGCGTCATGAAGCCCCGGTTCGAGATCCTCGCGCGTTGCCTCGCGCTGCTGCTCCTCTGGACGCAGCTCTGCAGCCCCCTGCAGGCCGCACGCATCGCGGCGTCGGCGGGGCTCGAGGGGCCCTGCTGCTGCGTTCCGGCCGAGGCTGCTCCCGTCCTCGAGGCAGACGGCTGCTGCTCCACCCCGGCACCGCCCGTCGAGCGACTGGAGGCCGACGACTGCGGCTGTCACGCGGCGCCGGACCGCGAAGCCCCGCGGATCCCTCCGACGAACGCGGTACCGCACGTCGAGGCGGATCCGGACCGGCAGCTCGCCGGCGTCGACTGGGGACACGGCCTGCGCAGCGACCTGGACCGCGTCGCGGACGACGCGCGGGCAGACTCCGGTCCCCCACCCCGACGCGCCACGCGTCCCACGCGACGGGTCCTCGAGCGCGCCATGTGCGGTGCGCCGCGCGCCCTCGCGTTCCTGTCGATCGCTCGCCGCTGAGCAAGGTCTCTCCCGCGCGGTGCGCCCTCCGGGCGCACGCGACCCCCGTGCACGTACGCCCGGGGTCCGTCCGCGCAGCTCACCCCGTGTCGGCCCTCGCGGCCCGTCCTGGACGAGAGACCTCATGCGACCTCCCTCCTACTCCTATCGACCTCTGGCCCTCGCCCTCCTCTTGCTGGCCGCCTGCGGCGCGCCTCGTGAGCGCGAGGACCGCTCCTGGAACCCGCCCCCCAGCGCTCCCCGCCAGACCTCCGCGCCGGCCGATCCGCTCTCCGCAGACGGGCCCCGTCTCGAGGCTCGCCTCGCGCGCGCCCTGGAGACGAATGCGAGCCTGCGCGCAGCCCGTGCGCGGCTCGCCGCTGCTCGCGAGCGCGGGGACCAGGCGTCGGCCTGGCCCGAGCCGGTCCTGAACGCCCGCGTGTTCCTCGAGGAGGTGCAGACGCGCACCGGCCCCCAGGAGTTCGCCCTCGGGATCTCGCAGCGCATCCCCTGGTCTGGAGCCCGCGCGATCGAGGGAGAGCTGGCCGACGCCCGCGCCGCGGTCGACCGCGCGCGCCTCGACGAGGCCGCCCTGGACGTGACCCTGTCGCTGATGGAGCTGTGGTGCGAGCTGCACCTGGCGGAGCGCTCGATCCGGATCGTCGAGGAGCACGCGGGGCTCCTCCTGCGCCTGGAGGAGGTCGTGCGGACGCGGTACGCGGCGGGAGAGACGAGCTACGCGGAGCTGCTCCGCGCGGAGGTCGAGCGCGAGCGCAACCGCGACCGCCTGCTGCGCCTGGAGGACGGGCGGCGCCCCTTGGCCGCGCGCTGGAACGCGCTCGTGAACGACCCCGCGGGCGACCCCGTCCCCTGGCCCGAGGAGCTGCCGGCGCGGCCCGCGGGATTCGAGCTGCCCGCGACGCCCGCCCTGCTCGAGCGAGCGCTCGCGAAGAACCCGACCCTCCGTGCGGCGGAGCTCGGCATCGAGGTCGCGCGTCAGCACCAGCGCCTCGCGGAGCGCGAAGGCCGGCCGGACGTCACGGTCGGGATCGAGTGGATCTCCACCGGCGATGCGGTGGGCAACGGAGTGACGGGGAGCGGAGACGACCCCGTCGTGGCGAGCCTCTCCGTCCCCCTGCCGCTGCGCGCCCCTCGCTACCGCGCGGCCGAGCGGGAAGCGCGCTCCGAGGTGCGCGCGGCCATGGAGGAGCTCAGCGAGGTGCGTGCACGGCTCTCCGCGCAGCTGGAGGTCGCCGCCTTCGAGACGCGTGACGCCGAGCGGC